>JAGBSJ010000032.1 GCA_017631955.1 Clostridia bacterium | reverse complement strand
CATGCATATTCCAAGCACAATAAGTTTCAACACAGTTGCAACCAATTGCGCGGAGTTTCTTGAAAATATCACGCCAAGTATCAGGCATATTTCTGAAATAATGCACTGCACCTGAAATAATTTTTATTTCTTTACCATCTTTTATAAATTGATTTCCTTTTACTTCAAACGTCATAGCGAGTCCCCTTTTCGTTTATGAATATAGAATACCATTTCTTAACAACAAATACAACAAAAAATTAAGGGCGGTTTTAAACCACCCTTATATTGTTTAATTATAACCAATACTTAAGCCAAAAAGCAGTAAGCAACTTGTAACTACAAGAATTGCAAATTGAATTTTGCTTGACCACTTAAACCATTTTGTGTAGCTTACCCCTGCCACGCCTAAACTTATTAAAAGCACAGGATTTGTAGGGTAAAGAACGTTTGAAAATCCGTCACCAAATGCAAATGCCATAACTGACAACTGTGATGAAATATTAAACACCTGACAGAGTGGCACTATAAGTGGCATAAGTAAAAAGGCCTTTGCCGAACCTGAACTTATAAAGAAATTCATTATAAGAACGATTAAATACACAAATAAAATAACTGCTTCTTGTGGTAATTCATTGGCAATCTTTACTGCAGAATAAAGAATAGTATCAAGAATTTTTCCTTCAGTCAATGTATATTTAATTGAACTTGCCATTAAAATCATAAACACTGCAGGAATGATTGTAAGTATTCCGTTTGCGAAATTTTTACCTAAATCTTTTGCACTCATACCCGCCACTATAATTGACGAAATGCCTGCAACAAGGAACATAAGCGCTACTATAATCATTGTGTAGTCCTGTAAGAAAGTCAGGAACACTGAACATAATACAAGTAAAATACCTACACCTAAAATGCTTACGAAAACAATGAGTGCTTTATTCATTTTGGGGTCTTCAATAAAGTCGGAATGTGCATTGAGATTATTCATAGGTTTCTCAATCTTTTTAGCATGACGCTTAATAAAGAACAAAAGCACCGCATAAATTATCACAAAACTTACAAGTCGCAACCATATACCCGAAAACATTGGAAGTGATGCCAATTCTTGCGCAACACCTACTGTAAAAGGATTGCACACACCAGCCGCAAAACCGCAACCTGCTGCAAGAACTGAAATTCCAAGTCCTGTAAGTTCGTCCCAGCCAAGTGCTACTGAAAGCCCTACTACAATTGGAACTAATGGTACACACTCTTCAAAAGAGCCTATGAAAGAGCCCATACTCATAAAGAAAAGAACAATAAGTGATAATAATGTGTATCTTTTATTGCCGAATTTATGAACAATCTTTTTGAGCATATAGTGCATAAGTCCGCTTTTATCAAGAGCAGTAAACACACCACCTATTACAAGCAAAAATGCAATAACTGCAATAATGGCTCCGCCACCGTCTGCACCAAGTACGAGAAACGGAGATAAAAGCCATTTCCATAAAGGCAGACCGCCTTCCACATACTGAAAACTATCAGTCAGAATGGATTCAACACCATCTTCGTTCACTACTCTTGTATACTCGCCACTTGGGATTACAAAAGTGAGTGCAAAAGTAAGGCACATTAATATAAATATAATAACTATTGCACCTATGAAGGATTTGGCACTTATACCAAGCCCTTTACTTTCGGTTGTTTCTGTCATATTATACCTCTTTAATTACGTATCTATAAAAATCAACTGCTTCAGGTAAGCACTTAATGAAAACATTTTCATCAATACCGTGAACACTGCCATACTGTTGATTATCAATATTAAATGGAACAAAGCGAAGACAATTTTCACAAACACGGTTAAAATATCTTGAGTCACTTGCACCATTCATAATATATGGTACCGGCTTATACTGTGGGAATACAGTATTAACCGCTTTTTCAATAAACTTGAACTGCTCGCCATTAAAGTCAGTAATCTTTGACTCGCCACCGTCATCAAGGACAATTGTTTCAATATCATATTTCTTTGCAAGTTGAGTAACTGCATTTACACTTGCATCTCTGCCCTGATGGTGAGAATAACGCATATTACCAACAACCCAAGCTTCTTGTGGAATAACATTTGAGCCGTCTGAACCCTTGCTCTGTGTGAATGCAAGAGTTGTACGAAGAAGTGCTGCTGCAGATGGTGAAATCATTGGCATAACTTTTTCGAGTACCGGTTTGAATGCTTTAACATTACCGCAAGCCGTTTTCATTACACCTTTCATTGTTGGTGCAAAGCGTGAAAGCATTTCTTTAACTGTGTCTGACATCTGAATATCAAAAATCTGTGCTTTTTCTGCTTCACAGATAAACTGTGCAAGACGAGCAATAGGAGTATTTTTACCCGGTGCTGAAGCGTGACCGCCGTTTGATTTGGCAACAAACTTAAGGTCCATATAACCTTTTTCGCCAACACCAATCATAGCAAATGTACCATCTGCACCACCGATTGGGTCGTAAAGAATCATACCGCCTTCATCAAGCACCATATAAAAGTGAATTCCGCGTTCTTTAAGGAGATTTGAAATAGCATTACCGCCTTCGCCACCTGTTTCTTCTGTACAAGTTGAAACGAAATATGTATCACGGCGAGGAGTAAAGCCCTCACGAGCTAATTCGTCTGCCGCTGTAAGCATTGTGCAAAGTCCGCCCTTTGTATCAAGTGTGCCTCTACCCCATACTCTGTCTTCTGCAATTGCACCTGAAAATGCAGGGTATTTCCATTCGCCACTTGCTTCAACAACGTCGTGGTGATTCATTAAAAGCACTGGTTCAAGAGAAGAATCTGTACCTTTCCATTTTAGTAAAAGTGAACCATTAATTACTTCACATTCAACAACGCTAAAAAGAGCAGAAAATTCTTCTTTCATAAGTTCGTGAAGTTTTAAGAATTTAGAAATATCTGTCTGACCACGAACTGAAATTGTTTCTACCTGAATCATTTTTGAGAGTTTCTCTGCATACTGCATTGCACGATTATCACTCATATTTACATCTCCTAAAAAATAATGAAAATATTATATCATATTATTCTTCTAAAATAAAGGAATTTTTATAAATTTCACCCTTATATCTACCGTAAAAATCCTTTTCTCCGCTTTGTTTTACCGCAAAGATTTCATTCTTACTATAAAGAATTGCAATTTTCATATTTTTATCAACATTTTCGATAAAATATTTTTTCACTTTTTTATATATGGGGTCACGGATTTTGAAAATTTCAGGAATTTGCACAGACGATGAGCATGAAAGCAAATCACAAAGGATTTTTTCGCGTAAAATCTGCTCATTACACTTATCTTTGAAATACCCATAGACTTTAACTGCATAGTCAGAAAGTCGCATATTTGTACCATCAACAGAATTGCCAAAATCATTAAATAAATCAATTGGAGAAATACCTATTTCGTCGATTAAATAATCAAGGGTAAAAAGAAATCTGCCACTATTATAAAGACGGTCAACTGCGTCTTCACATTTTTTGAGCATTCTCATTTCATCGGCAGAAAGCCACGGCGTTGAAATTACCTCATAAGGCGGATTTTCATTATACTCGCAAGGGAAATCTTCAGGTTTTTCTCGCATATCTGCACCGTAAAGGAGTTTAAGAAAGCCCATTTGAAGCATATGTGCTTTAAGTGAATAGCCAATATTAAAACTATGCTTAAAGCTATCAAGGTCTTCGCCTGTGAGCCCTGCGATTAAGTCAATATGAATATGCATATTACCCATTTGGAGTAGTTTTTTTATATTTTCAATTAGTTTTTGTGTATTGGTTTTTCGGTTGATTTTTTTGAGGGTTTCTTCATTAAAAGACTGCATACCTATTTCAAGTTGCACGGCACCTTTTGGCATTTGCGAAAGGATTTCAAGTGTATCTTCTGTGAGAATATCGCCTGCTATTTCAAAGTGAAAACAGACATTTTCGGGGATTTCTTTACCATAATTTTCTTTAATAAAAAGCAAGATTTCGTTTGCTCTTTTTGAATTTGCATTGAATGTGCGGTCAACAAATTTTAGAGTTTGAGTACCGCTATTTGCAAGATTTATTATATCTTTTTTCACTTGGTCTAAATCAAAAAAGAGTAATTTTGAGCATCTGCCTGAAAGACAGAATGCGCAACGGTAAGGGCAACCTCGACTTGTTTCAATGTAGGCAATTCTACCCTTTAAGTTATTATAAAATTCTTCACTATATGGTGATGGTGGAGTTTCTGTGTGTTCTATTTCTGAATTTGTTATTATTTCATTGTTTTTGCGATATGTAAGCCCATCAACAATGCTCAAATCGTCGTTTATGTTATCAAGCAAAAGAGGAAAATTCCACTCACCCTCCCCTGATAAAACAAAATCAATATAATCATATTTTTCTAAAACATCTTTTGGTCTGTATGCAACCTCAGGACCACCGAGAATAATTTTGCAATCAAGATTTTCTTTGATTTCTTTACAAATTTCAAGGGTGTGAGTAATATTCCAGATATAACAACAAAAAGAAACTACCTGCGGATTTTCGTTTATAATCAGCCCAGCAAAATCGTGAAGGTTGCCATTGATAGTACTTTCAAGTACTTTTATGTCATAATTATTCTTTGCAAATTCTTTTACGCCCGACAAAAGACACCAAGGTGCTAATGAAGCGTGAATATATTTTGAATTTAAGCAACTGATTACGACTTTCATACAGCACCTCCAAATGATTTTCATTTATTATACAATACTTTTTACATTTATACAACAAAAACGGCTTAGAATTAAATCTAAGCCGTTTTCGTTATTGTTTAGTTACACTTTGCTAAGCATTTAGCAAGACATGCGGTTGCTCCAATAGTAAGAGAGAAGAAAAGAAGTAACAAGCCAGTTACTATTGCACCCACAATACTTGTTGTAACAAAAGTTATTGCTAAAAGAACTACCGATAAAAGTATTGTACCAAGAATACCTATCAACAAAACCGACAGTGTAGGACAAACGCATTTACCTGTATCTTCACTTTCTACTATTGCAGTTGTTGCAAGAACTACTGCAAGATAAACTACAGCTATACCGAAAACTACCCACAAGAATGCAGGTGTTACTGTTATAACTCCAGTTATACGAAGAAATGCAGTTATAATACCTATGATTATACTTGCTACAATTGCAATGCTTGTGCAATTATTTCTGCAATTACACATATTATTCACCCCCAATTTCAATATATGTTATATCTTGTTTGAAAGTGAATTAATAAAAAGAGGAGAGCTTGCACTCTCCTCAATTTCATATTCATTTTAAATTATAACTTCATTGCAACGTCCCAAGCGCCCCAGATAACTGTACGAAGGTTACCAACTTTGTTAGCATCGCCGATAACGTGTACTTTCTTGCTCTTCTGAGCGATTGGAGCTGGTTTGTAACCAACTGAAAGAATAACTGTATCAGCAGGTACATCGATTGTTTTACCATCTTTAGTTGCGATTGTAACGCCATCTTCACGGATTTCTGTTGTTCTGCTTTCAAGATATACAGGAACTTTATTTGTCTTGAAGAAATCACGAAGATAACTTGTGTTAGCAAGTGCAACACCAGGAGTTGTAACAAGGTCATCCTGCATTTCAACGATTACAGGTTTCTTGCCCTGAAGGTAAAGCTCATACGCGATTTCACAACCTGTAAGACCACCACCAACAACTACAACATTATCACCTGCAAGTGAGTTATCAAGAAGGAAGTCAACTGCTTCAATTGCTTTGTCTGCACCCTTAACTGGGATTGTGTTAGCAACCGCACCTGTTGCAACGATTATTTCGTCAGCATCAAGTGTTGCAATATCTTTAACTTCTGTATTCATATGAACTGTGATTGCATCGTAACGAGTGATTTCACGATTATACCATGCAATAAGGTCACGGTCTTTTTCTTTATATGATGGAGCTGCAGCAGCAATAAATACACCACCGAGCTTGTCGCTCTTTTCGTAAAGGTCAACTTTATGTCCGCGTTGTGCGCAAACCATAGCAGCTTCCATACCGCCGATACCGCCACCGATAACGGCAATCTTCTTTGATTTCTTTGCAGGTTCAATCTTATATTTCTTTGACTGCATTGTCTTAGGGTTAATAGCACAACGAGAAAGTCCCATTGTATCAAAAAGGTCCTGAGTATTTGCATGACCTTTTGATGATGAGAAATTGAAGCAACCTGCATGACAACAAATACATGGTTTGATGTCTTCAAGGCGGTCTTCAATAATCTTTGTAATCCATTCAGGGTCTGCAAGGAACTGACGAGCAACACCAACACCATCGATTTTTCCCTCTGCAACTGCCTGAGCACCTGCATCAGGTTCCATTCTACCTGCACAAACAACAGGAATATCAACGAATTTCTTGATGTGTGCTACATCTTCAAGGTTACAGTTCTGTGGCATATACATTGGTGGATGTGCCCAATACCAAGAGTCATATGTACCATTATCAGCATTAAGCATATCGTAACCTGCATCCTGCAAGTATTTTGCTGCTTTTTCTGATTCGGCCATTCCACGACCAACTTCTGTATATTCTTCGCCAGGCATAGCACCTTCGCAGAAGCCCTTCATTTTTGACTCAACTGAGTAACGAAGAGATACAGGGAAATCGTCGCCACAAGCACCTTTGATTGCTTTAACAACTTCTGTTGCAAAACGATATCTGTTTTCAAAGCTTCCGCCGTATTCATCAGTACGCTTATTAAAGAATTCAATAGCAAACTGGTCAAGAAGATAACCTTCGTGAACAGCGTGAACTTCAACACCATCAACACCTGCATCACGGCAGAGTTTTGCAGTTTTTGCGAATGCTTCAATAATTTCGTGAATCTGTTCTTTTGTCATTTCAGGACAAATAATATCAGGAGCCCAACGAGCTGGTTGTGGGCTAGGTGAAGCTAATTCATGAGATGTATCAAGAATTGGTTTTACAAGTGCACGAGTGAACTTATTTCTGTGAAGTGGTGCTACAAGTTCTGTAATAGCCCAGCTTCTACCCATACCTGCTGTAAGCTGAATAAAGAGTTTTGCGCCTGTTTTATGGATTTCATCCATAAATTCTTTAAGTTCTTCAAACATTTTTGGATTCTGCCAAAGCCATTTGCCCCAGAATGTATCACGAAGAGGAGCGATACCAGGGATAATAAGACCAACATTGTTGTTTGCTCTTTCGATAAAGAGTTTTGCTGCTTCCTTATCAAAATGACAACCGCCGAGCTCAAACCAACCGAAAAGTGATGTGCCACCCATTGGGCACATAACTATTCTGTTTTTAATTTCAACGTTACCGATTTTCCAAGGAGTAAACAATGCTTCATACTTCTGGTCCATTAAAAACACTTCCTTCTTTA
This sequence comes from Clostridia bacterium, assembly GCA_017631955.1. Classification (GTDB taxonomy): domain Bacteria; phylum Bacillota; class Clostridia; order Oscillospirales; family Acutalibacteraceae; genus Fimenecus. Next base: position 29,319 of record JAGBSJ010000032.1, on the reverse strand, counting down.
AGGTTTATTTTTCATACACAATAAGTATATAAAAATTAAAAGTTTATGTCAAGGAATTAGAGTAAAAATTGTTAAAAAAATAACAAGATGTTGCAATATAAAAAGTAAACGGTAAAGTCAACCGACCTTACCGTTTACTTTTTAGTGTTCATTAAAATATTTTTCAAGTGTTTGACCCAATTTTAAAGGGTCAAGGTGACTTGCATTTGCCGACTCAATAAGTTTTGATAAAGAATTAAAATCCGTTGACACATCATACACTCTGACCGCTTCTGTATTGTCAACATAACAAACAATTCCATATGTAGTGATTTCTTCCCCATCAATATTTACGGAATGTCCAAAAATTTCATACCTCATAAAAGATACCTCTCGCCCTTAATTCTGTAGCAATTATAATACAAATGTTTCATTTTGTCAACAGATTTTGCAATATTTATGCCATTTTTTACCAAATTTTATCAAATATTTATTTTATAACGGATTAAATGTGACAGTTTATTCATTTTGCAAAGTTTACAATATTAAAAAAGGAGTGAAAAACATGAGCGTTAAAATCCAATTTGACGGTGAAACTCTTTACTGCCAATTAAATGGAGAAATAGACCACCACACCACATTGCCTATTCGACTAGATATTGATGACCGAATTGAAAACTGTCGCCCTCAAAAAGTTATTCTTGATTTTACTGATGTAACATTCATGGACAGTTCAGGAATAGGGCTTGTTATGGGCAGATACAAATTGCTTTCAGAATTCAACGGAAAACTTGAAGTCACAGGTCTTTCAAGCAATTCATATAAAGTAATGCGACTTGCAGGACTTGACCGTATTGCCAATATTAGTAAAGGAGTGAAATAATGATTATAAATGAATTTAAAATGACTGTTGACAGTCGTTCAGTAAATGAAAGTTTTGCAAGGGCTACTGTTGCCACATTTTCGGCACAACTTGACCCTACTCTTGAAGAAATCAACGATATTAAAACTGCGGTAAGTGAAGCGGTTACAAACTGTATTGTTCATGGTTACAAAAACTGTTTGGGCAAAATCTACATAACAGTTAAAATCCACGATGATTCAAAAGTAGTTGTTACAATTCGGGACAAGGGTTGCGGTATAAGTGATATAAAAAAAGCCCGTGAGCCACTTTTTACAACACTTGGTGGTGACCGTGCAGGACTTGGTTTTTCTGTTATGGAAAGTTTTACGGACAAGCTTACAGTCCGTTCGAAAGTGGGATTTGGTACTACTGTTACACTTTGCAAAAGAATTCACGGACGTACAAAATGACACGTGACGAATTAATTCTTAACAATCTTGGTCTTGTTGGCAGTTGTGCTTCACGATTTTTAGGCAAGGGCGTGGACTATGAAGATTTGTATTCTTCAGGTTGCATTGGACTTATCAAAGCAGCAGACCGTTATGATGAAAATCTTGGATTTGCATTTTCAACTTATGCTGTCCCCTCAATTTTAGGTGAAATTAAACGGATTTTTCGTGATGGTGGCACCGTAAAAGTCAGCCGGTCACTTAAAGAAAAAGCGAGAATACTTTTGCTTTTTAAAGAACAGTTTCAAAAGGAAAATGGTGTTGAGCCAACAATTTCAGAACTTGCAGAAAAAATGAACATTGATATTCACGAAGCAACTCAACTTTATTGTATTTCTCAACCAGTTATCTCATTAACGGCAGAAGACGATAACGAAAAACAGATTGATATTCCCGGTGAAGACGAATACTCACCTATTGATAATCGACTTTCAATCAATAAAATTATTGATGAACTACCCGAAAATGACAGAAACTTAATCCGACTTCGTTTTTTTGATGAACTAACTCAATCAAAAACGGCAGAAATACTCGGCATATCACAAGTTCAGGTATCACGAAGAGAAAAAATAATACTTTCAGATATGCGAAAAAAACTTACCGGATGAAAAATTTGATATTTTCTGTAAAATATGATAGAATGTATAAGTTATATATGTTCTATCATATTTTTTGTGATTCGGAGTATTATTTATGAAGAAAAAATCCTTTTCAATTATAATTAAATTAATAGCGGTTATTGCTACTATCACAATTCTTTTTTCAGCTTGTGGTGGTGATATAACTACAAAGACTATTCGTTTCAAAGAACTAAACGTGGTTTCATCACAATATAGTGATGACGCTTTGCACACAAGTGTTGAAAGTTCATATAAATCCGTTTGCAAATCAGGTCTTATAGAAATGCTTTTTGATGAGAAAACCTGCACAGTTGCAATACGCGACACTAACTCGGGGAATTTATGGACAACACTTCCACAAATTTCAGTTAATAAACAGATTCTCTCTTCACCATTAGAAATTGTGCTTTCAAATGGTGACGAAACAATTTACGTTCTTAACTCACAAGAAAATTCTGTTGCATTCGGAAACTATTCATACAACGCAGGTGAAGACGGTGTACTTGTCAAGTATTCTATTTCACTTGATGCAGAAACAGGCAAGGCGGACATAAGCACATTAAAAGACGAGCAAATCCGTGCGGATTTATCGGTACTTTACACTCTTCGTGACGGTTCTTTCTATGTGAATGTAAGTATGAACAACTTAAAACTTCCTAAAGGCGTTTACCTTGAAGAAGTTCGACTTATGAAAGATTTCGGTTCTTATGAACAAAGCGGTGCAGAAGATTATATTTTTGTACCTGACGGCAGTGGTGCTCTTATTATGACAGGCATTAAGGATGCAGAATTTGAGCCCGTTAATCTTTCTGTATATGAAAACGGTTGTCTTGTTGGTGCTTTCGGTATGAAACGCGGTAACGGCGCATTCCTTTGCATTATTGAACAAGGCGATTCTATTGCGGAAATTCACGCTAACAAAAATAGCGAAAACTCACTTAACAATGTTTATGCATCTTTTAACACTACAGAAATTCTCAGTGAAGACGGCAACCGAATTAAAAAGACATACGGTTACAAATACCAGAATGAAATTATTTTGTGTTATCGTTTTCTTTCCGGAAAATCGGCAACATATTCAGGTATGGCCACCGCTTGTCGTGAAAATCTGATTAGGAACTCTGTTCTTTCTACAAAAAAATTATCAGTAGAAACAAAAAACATTCCGTTGATAGTTTCTGTTCAGGGTGGCTATAAAAACAGTAAGGGAAAATATTCTGTTCTTTCAAGTTATGAACAGACACTTTCACTTGTCACACTTCTTAAAGCAAAAGGCGTTAACAATATTTATCTTCGATATAATGGACTTTATGATAATGCCAACAATGGTAGTAGTGATGCATTAGGCGATTTTAGTAAGAAATTAGGTAAAGAAAAGGACTATAATGCATTATACAACTACCTTAATAGTCAGAAATTCTTATTGTTTATTGAAACAGATTTGCTCACTTATGACTACAACGGCAAAGGTGCCAAATCAGTTGACGGTTCAAAATACAAGGTAAAATATGACGGCAGATTCCCTAACCCTGTTTCTGCACAGGAATTTATTAAACTTTCAAAACTTGAAAATAGAGTTGAAGAAATTCTTAATGCTTCAGCAGATTTGAATTTCGACGGTTATGCCTTTAATGATATTGGTGCAGAACTTTATTCTGACTACTCTTCTAATTTTTATTCAAGAGTAAGTGCCAAAAAAGAAATTTCTGCACAGATACCTGTGCTTACCACATCAAAACAGATTATGGTTGACACAGGCAACATTTACTCTGTAAAAAATGCGGACATTGTTACAAAATTGAGCATAACACCTGTTGCTAACAAAGAAAACGGGGCATATGTTGGTATTCCGTTTATGCAGATGTTACTGCACGGCATTTCTGCATACAGTTCTGACGGCATAAACTCTTATAACGATATGAAAACCGCATTCCTTAAATGTGTTGAATACGGTTGTTTGCCAAGTGCCCGTTGGTATTGCACACAACTTGATAATGAAACTGATAAAAAGTTTTATTATGATAACAACATAAACGATATGGTTAATTATTACACAAAAATCAATGATGCATTAGGCAATATTCAGGCGTCAAGAATGACATCTCATTACAAAGTGCAGAACGGACTTTACTGCACAGAATACGATAATAGCATTAAAGTTTATGTTAACTACACAGACAAAGATATTACAATAAACGGTATTAAAATTCCATCTATGGACTGTGTGAAAATCTAAATATAAGCATAAAATTAAGGGGAGTCAATCGACTCCCCTTTTTATTTAACCTAAAAAGTCTATTCCGAATAATCCGCCTGAAGTTGTACTTTCTTCTGTTTGTGGCTCTGTACTTGGTGGTGGTCCGTAAACTTGAATGTGAACTGTTGTTCCTTTAACACGGCTTGCACCCTCTTCAGGTGTAACCTCAGCAACAATTCCTTCTTCATAATCACCATTATTATCTTTAGTGATAATACTTACCACAAATCCAGCTTCTTCAAGTTGCTCTTTTGCAAAATCAACATAGAGATTTTTAACTGATGGAATTATTTTATATTCAGGGCCTTTACTTACAACGAATGTAATTTCAGTACCCTCTGCTACCATTTGACCTGGTTCAATACTTTGAGAAATTATATAACCCTTTTCAACGTCTGCGCTATATTCCATTACAGACTTAATTGTAAATCGGTCATTCTGAACTGGATTTTGTGCCACCATATCATAAGAGCTGTTTACAAAGTTTGGCACTTCATAACTCTGTGGTGTTTCTGTTGTAGATTCAGTCGATGTATCAACATAATCTTTCAAAACTCTGTCATATAAAAACCAACCGCCAAAAATTATAAGTCCTACACCAAGGCACACAAGAAAGGCAATAAGAATAGTTTTTCCTGTTGAATTTTCATCTGCATCAACAATTACTGCTTCGGGTTGAGGTTGCTTTTTCTCAGTTTTTGGTACATTCACCCCTGAGAAAGACGAAACAACATTACCCGGTGTTGCCGAAAGTTCTTCACGAAGTGTTTCTACATCACGAGTTCTGTCTTGCGGGTCAATCTGCAAACCATTCATAAGAGCGTTGATTACATAAACAGGAATAATCTCGGCATATCTTGCAGGAATAATAAGTTGGTCGTTCATTGAGCGTGAAACCGCATCTTGCGGAACGCTACCTACAAGTGCTCTGTAAATAACCGCACAGAATGAATAAACATCTGACCAACAACCGTTTTCATAGTTGTAACCGTATTGTTCAATAGGTGTATAACACTCAAAAAATTCAGGTGAAAGTTCGCTACCCTCAATTCGCGCTTCTGCTATTGAGAAACCCGAAAGACGAAGTTTACCGTCGCGACCTATAAGAAGATTATCGGGGTTGATACCATTATGAGTAATCCCCATTTTATGAAGGGTTGATAACGTTGAAAGAACTGGCATAAACAATACTTTTGCTTTTTCCCAGTTAAGATACCCTGTCTGGCTACGAAGCAAGAATTCTCGTAAAGTAATGCTTTCAATATATTCTGTAATTACATAAGCAGTATTATTTTCTTCAACAATATCCATAACGGGAACAAGTGCCGAAAGTCCTCTTACTCTGGCTAACTGACGCCACAAGTCAAGGAATCTTTTAAGATATGTGTAGTAATAATCACGCCACTGCTCTTTAACTGTTATTTCATATGTACCAAAAGTTCTTTCAATAAATTTTTCAGGTAAAAACTCACGTACAATAACAGGAGTATTTCTATCCAGGTCATACGCCATATATGTAGCGCCCTCACTGTTTGAGGACAAAACTTTACCTAATATATATTTATTTCCTATTGGTGTTTTAAGTGGTAAATAAGGTGAAATTTGTGGAGAATCAACGTAATACCCACATTTCGGACACTGTTTCTCGCCATACAACTCATTCATACAGCTCATACAAAGATTATCAATGTTCACGAAAGCATCTCCTTTTCATATTACTCTAAATATTATAATATCAAACATTTCATATCATTGTCAAATAACAAAATTATTACGATTCGTCAGAAAGCACCGCTTCGGCACATTTTACGCCATCAACCGCCGCAGAAACAATTCCGCCTGCATAACCTGCACCCTCGCCACAAGGGTAAAGACCGCGGATGTTTGTTTGGAAAAATTCATCACGTAAAATTCTTACCGGTGACGAACTTCTGGTTTCTGGTGCAGTAAGCACTGCATCATTCATTGCAAACCCTCTAAGTTTTTTGTCCATCTGCACTAATGCATCACGCATAGTGTTAACTACTTTCTGCGGTAACACTTCACTTATATCGCCCATTGAAACGCCTGTTGGGAAAGATGGCTTTACTGCACCCAATTTTGTGGATTTCTCATTTTTAAGAAAATCACCTACAAGTTGTGCGGGTGCTGTGTAATCACCGCCACCAATACGAAATGCTTTTTGTTCAATTTCTCTTTGAAGTTGGAAGCCAGAAAGCACATGTTCACTCGGGAAATCTGACGGCTCAATACCCACAAGAATTGCAGAGTTTGCATTTTCTTTATCACGGGCATATTCACTCATACCATTTGTTACAACTCCACCTTTTTGTGAAGATGCGCACACAACTGTACCACCCGGACACATACAGAATGTATATGCCCCTCTACCATGTGGTGGATGGCAAGCAAGTTTATAATCGGCAGCACGAAGTTTAGGATGATTTTTATATTCACCATACTGTACTGTATTTATAAAATCTTGCGGGTGTTCAATTCGAGCACCTACTGAAAATGGTTTTTGCATCATATTTATGCCTTTATTATAAAGCATTTCGATAGTATCGCTTGCAGAATGACCTATTGAAAGAACAAGTGCATCTGTTTCAATATCTTTTTCTTTACCGAATTTATCGCGAATTGTTACTCCGTGAATAAAGCCGTTTGCAACAATAATATTTGTAAGTTGAGTATCAAAAAGCACTGTACCGCCCAAAGAAATAATCTCTTCTCGAATTGCTTTGACAGTATCTTTTAATTTATCTGTACCAATATGGGGTTTTGCATTTATGAGTATATCATCAGGTGCACCGTGGCTTACAAATTCTTCAAAAACAAATCTACAACGGCTATCTTTAATACCTGTTGTAAGTTTACCATCAGAGAATGTGCCTGCGCCACCCTCACCATACTGAATATTAGAATTTTCGTTCAAATCTCTGTTTGTCCAAAAATTATTTACATCAGCGGTACGCTTATCAATATCACTACCACGCTCAATGATAATAGGACAGTGGCCACTTCGCGCAAGAATTAATCCTGCAAACATACCTGCCGGACCAAAGCCCGCAATTACAAGTGGCAAAGTGCTTTTTCTGTTAGATTGTGGCATAGTATAACTGTATTTTTCGCAAACCTTAACCTTTGCACTATCAAGTCCCATTGCGATTTTTTCTTCATCACCGTCAACAGTAACATCAACAGTATAAACGAATTTCACTTCGCCTTTACGACAATCCACACTCTGTTTATATATTTCAGTTTTCAGTATTCTTTTACTCTCGATTTTAAGTGCTTTAGCTGCGGCTTTTTCAATATCATTGAAATTGCATTCTAAGTCGAGTTTTATTTCACTGATTCTAAGCATTGTTAATCCTTTCGCCTATAGTTTGACCTGCTAATCTGCCTGAGCTCCAAGCCCACTGAAGATTGTAACCGCCACAGTCACCATCTATATTAAGAGCTTCACCACAACAGAACACATTAGAAACAATTTTTGATTCCAGTGTTTCTGAATTAAATTGTGAGCATTCAGCACCGCCTGCGGTAACCTGAGCATAGTCAAAACTACGGGAATTTTTAATTCTGATTTTCCAACATTTAATTATACTTGCAAGTTTTTCAATTTCTTTATCTGAAAGTTCATTTACTCTGCCATTCGGCGCAATTCCGCACTCTTTCATAAATACTATGCAGAGTTGTTTATTCATAATTCCACCAAGCATATTTTCGCAAAGTCCTTTATCAATTTCGCGTCTTGAATAAAGGTATTTTCTCAATGCATCTTCTGAAAAATCAGGTGTAGTATCAAGTTCTATGTAAATATCATTTGATGGAGAAACTGACACAAAACGTGAAAGTTGCATAATAGGAATTCCTGAAAGTCCATAATCGGTAAACTGAACTTCACCATAATTTTCAAGGAATTTTTCACCATCTATAACTAAATTCATTTTACAGATTGAACGAACACCTTTAAGTGCTTTTGTAAAATCGTCACAATTAAGAGATACAAGTGCAGGTGCGGGAGATATAATTTTATGGCCAAACATTTTAAGCAAGTCGTAAGCGTCACCATCTGTACCGTGAACTTTTGCAGCCATACCGCCACAAGCCACAACTACATAATCAAAACGGTCACGATTATTCACAATAATCTTGGTTGTAACACCTGTATAAACAGTTTTAAGGTGCACCGCACGATAATCGCACACAATTTCAACGCCTAATCTTTCACACTCAAAGCGAAGTGCATCAAGCACTGATGATGCCTGATTTGACAAAGGATAAACTCTGCCCTCATCCTCAACTCTTGTGTAAAGTCCTAAAGAATTAAAAAATTCAATATTGCTTTGTGGTGAGAACTTGTTCAATGCACATTCTGCAAAATCCGGCTCGCCTCTGTAATCCTTTGGACTTGCATTCACATTTGTAAGGTTACATCTGCCGTTACCTGTTACAAGAATTTTTTTACCAATGCGAGGCAGACGTTCAAGAATTGTAACCTTAACATCTTCTTTGTTTTTTGTAGTATTCATAATCTGAATGGCACATGCAAGTCCTGATGCACCGCCACCAATTACAGCAACTTTTACCACAACTTACCCCTGCCTTTCAAGATACTCGTAAAGTTTTTCTATTGTTGTAGGGCTTATAACATGCTCCATCTGACAAGCGTCGTGCTCTGCAACTTCTTCGGTAACACCGAGTTTATCAATAAGGAATTGTTTTATAAGTTTATGACGGCGCAACACATTTGCCGCATAGCTTTCGCCTGCGGGAGTAATTAAGATATCGCCATAAGTTTCGTGCTCTAAAAAACCATTTTGTTTAAGAGTATTTACTGCTCTGTTTACGCTTGGTTTTGACACGCCGAGAAACTCTGCAATATCTGTTATTCTTACATTACTTTTTTGTGTTGAAAGCACAAAAACTGCTTCAAGATAGTCTTCAAGAGAAGATGTCATAACATAATTTTCGTTCTTCATTATTATATTTCCTTTTATAGTCATAACTAATCATTATATTTTATCACGAAACTACTGCAATAGTCAATGAGTACAACGAAAAACCCTGTCATCATTAACGATAACAGGGTTTACTTTATTATTTTGATTTCAACTTTTCTTCCACAGTTTCTTCTACTTCTTTTTTCTGTGTTTTATTCATACGACGGTAGTTAACTATTAAATCTCTTTCTTTTTTTGAGAGTTGTGACAGGTATGTAGTGTCAGTTTGGCTTTCATAGTACTCTTCATCATTTAAGATTTCTTGACTTATATCAGCATAAAATGCACTAGGTGACACCTTATAGAAATTACTTAATTGCTGAATGACTTTTGTACTTGCATTTCGTGCACCTGACTCATAATTACAATAAGTTGAACGACTTACGCCTAAAACATCTGCCACTTGTTGTTGGGACAATCTATTCTGTTTTCTGAAAACACGAATCTGATGTTCAATCATAAGTCATATCACCCTTCATTTTTCTTAATTATACTATAAAGTTTTTCTTCACGCAATAAAAATATTGCAAAATTTTGTCGATATGGTAAAATAGACACAAGTAGGTGAACTTTATGATTTATTTTATTATGGCAATTATAGTTATTTGTGTAATGCTCTTTGTTATTGCACTTAAAATTATGGACTCCACAGGCATTAATAAAAGATGTGAAGGCGACGAAAATCTCAAATATCTTAAAGCAAAGAATTTTGATAATTTGAATGCTCGTCCTATCGATTTTAAATCTAACAAAGGGCAGACTCTTAACGGATTTCTTTACAGTAGTGCAAAAGTTGACACTTATAAGGCGCTCGTTGTATTTTCACACGGTATGGGCGCGGGGCATCTTGCATATACTACTGAAATCAACTATTTTGCACAAAAAGGGTATCTTGTATTGTCTTATGATAACACAGGTACTTGCGAATCAGAGGGCGCTAAAATCAACGGTTTTGCACAAGGCATAATCGACTTGAAGTTCGCACTTGAATTCGTAAAATCTCGTGACGACTTGAAAGATATGCCTATTATTCTTGTAGGACATTCTTGGGGTGCTTACAGCGTTTGTAATGTTTCTGCGATTACTGATGCACAAATCAAAGGTATTGTGGCATTTTCGCCTTTTAACTCAATGAACAAATTAATTCGCGATATTGCAAAGACAAAAACAAAGGTTGACCTTTCAATTTTCAGCCCGTTTTTTGATTTAATCAATCTTTTGAGATTCGGAAAAACAGGTATTCTTCGCACTTGCGATACAATTAATGATAACTCTATTCCTACACTTGTAATGCACGGTGGCAACGATATGCAAGTTACTGTAAAGAATAGTCCTGTAGGCAAATCTCATAAGATTAAAGACAATGAAAATGCACGAACTGTTCTTTATGAAAGCAAGTTCCACAATGTGTATCTTGCAAAAGATGCAGAGCAATATCTTAATGATACTTTTGCAAAGATTGAAACCCTTGGCAAAAATAGTCCTGAGGCGTATGAAGTTTACCAGAATATTGACTATGCTCTTATTACAAAAGAAGATTTGAATGTTATGGAAACTGCTCTTTCATTTATGGAAGAATGCATTATGAAAAGAGATTTTTTGACTGAACAAGGTGAATAACATATGATTTTCAGAAAAAATGTCAATTACTCAAAAAATACTGAATATAATCGTGAACAACGAACAAAGCGTGAGAATTACAGAATTCTTAATGAAGAATATGCTTTGCATAATCAAACTGTTTTGTTAGGCGATTCAATTACTGATTTTTTTAACTGGTATGAATTGTTTTATGATTTCAGTAAATCTTCAGGTCAGGCGGTTTATAACAGAGGTATTAGTGGCGACACTACTGACCGACTTTTGGAACGACTTAATGATAATGTATTAAGCATAAATCCAAAAAATATTGTATTGCTTATTGGCACTAACGATATAAGCCGTGGGCTTCCCCTTTCAATCACCGTTGAAAATGTAAGTAAAATCATTGAAATGGCGAAAGAAAAATGCCCTGATGTGAATTTTATTTTACAAGCGGTTTACCCTATTAATCGCGGTATGCGAGATAAGTTTGAAAAGCGTAGTAATGATAAAATCGAACTTATGAACAAAGAGTTTATTAAGTTAAGTGAAAAATACGGTTGTGTATGGCTTGATGTTACTGACAAATTAAAAGATAAAACAGGTAACCTGAAAAAAGAATACACCTTTGACGGACTTCATTTGAATGTTAGTGCATATAAAGTTATTGCAGAAAATGTAATACCGTTGTTGAAGTAAAAAAGCAGAGCGTAAAGTTAAATCTTTACGCTCTTTTTACAAGCCACTCTGTATTGTGAGAATGTAACCAAAAATAAACTATTTCAAATCTGCTGTTGCTGGATTTTCGATAACCTCTCCATCTTTTGTGAAACGTGAGCCGTGGCAAGGGCAATCCCATGTGTGCTCGGCAGAATTCCATTTTAATGCGCATCCTAAATGTGGGCATCTTTTTGTTGATGGTGTTAAAAGTCCTACTGCTGACTCAAAAAGATTTACTGCAAGTTGAGATGTTATTACACTTCTTGACGGTGTGTAAAGTTCTTCGTATTCATTCTTTTTGTTTATTACCATATCTGAAAGGATTTCTGCCGACACCATAGCGGATGTCATACCCCATTTATTAAAACCAGTAGCAACTAATACATTAGGGATTTTCGTAGAATACCTGCCGATATATGGCACGTTATCTAAGGACATACAGTCCTGAGTTGCCCAATGGTATTTTTCGTGATTTTCGGGGTATTGGATTTTTGCAAAGGTGCGAAGTTCACGATAATTACCACCATCTTTACCAGTTCTGTGGTCTCCACCGCCTACAAAAAGATAGTTTTTATAATTGCGGAATGACATTCCTTTTTTCGCTTCGTCAACATACATTCCGTCAATTTGCGGACCACTTTCAAGGGCGATTACGTAAGAACGCTCCTGATACATTTTCACAAAATAGCCGCCGAATTTATTCATAAACGGAAAATGTGTTGCTACAATAAAATACTCTGCAGTTATTTTGCCGTGATTTGTAAAAGCGTGTTTTCCGCGAATTTCAATGACTTTTGTATGCTCATAAATCTGTAGGTTTTTTGAAATGTGAGAAAGAAATTTCAAAGGATTAAATTGTGCTTGATTTTCGAATTTAACCGCACCTTCAATATCAATAGGCACAGGAATTTCGCCTGTGAAATCCGGGTTAAAGCCAAGGCGGACTAAAGCGTGCAGTTCTTTTTCAATTTTTCTTAAATTGTTTGTAGAATACACGAAATTAGGTTTATTTTCAAAATCACAATCAATGCTTTCACACATTTTGCGATAAGTTTTTACCGCATTTTCATTGGACTCAAGGTACATTTGTGCTTTTTCAATACCAAAACCATTAATGAGTTTATCGTAAACCAGTCCGTGTTGAGATGTTATTTTCGCGGTGGTATTTTGTGTAACACCTTTACAGATTCTGTCCGCTTCAAGAATTACGCAATCTACACCTTTTTGTTTTAACATATAGCCACACAACACACCTGTTATTCCGCCACCAACAATGGCAACTTGTGTTTTAATATCGTCATTCAGTTGCGGAAAACTTTGAAAACTCGAATTTGCATTCCATACAGATAACATAAAATCACCCATAATAGTATGGACAGAAAAAACTGAAATAATGCAAAAACGCCCTATAAGAATCCACTTCTTACAGGGTGTTTTGCTAATTTATTTACTAATAAAATTTTTATATTCTTCATATAAAAGTGATGAAGTGTTATGACCTGTGAAGCATTTGGAATCAGGCGGATTCATAAGCCCTAAATACTGATAACCAAGAATTTTATCGGCATAAGGTGCAACATTTTCAATTTGTTTCTGAATTCGCTCAAATGGTGCAGGAATTAATGCACTATTATAAACCATGCCCTCAAAATCAAAAAGTTCAATATCTGCCCAAAGTTCTGAACGACCTGCTTTATCGTGGGCTTTTCGCAGTTTCTCAAAAAGTCCTTTTGTTTTATCAACCTTTGTTTTGCGGACCCCTACTTCGTCTTGATATGCAATAAAATCCACATCAAGTTCGGTCAGTTGTCTTATGAACTTATTATTTGCCCATACAAGATTTGTGCCGTAAGGTGCAATAAGAGTTTTCTTTTCAGGAGTAAGCAAACGGCAACGAGCAGAGCAAAGATTTACGTAATTCATAAAATCTTTTGAGAATCTTAAAATTATACAAGTTTCATCAGGAAAATACCAACCATAAAAGCTGTTATGATGAGCATAAAGAGTTGCGATTTCTTCCATTGCTCTGAACGAGCGGTCAATGACCTCTTTGCTTGTAATATTTTGGTTCGCTTTTCGCCAATCACCATAAAATCCGTTACCTAAAAATACTTTTATATTGCAATTGTCTGCTTCTTGTAGTAATTCTTCAACAGGGTCAGTGCAGGGAATATCTGCAAACGGAAAAACTGACGATTTAAAATAGCTTTTTTCATAAAGTGCAGTTGCCATAACTACTATATATTCCATACCGAGTGCTGATATTTCACGAACTTTTTCACGCCAATCTTCACCTGCGAATTGGTCAATTGTAGGATTCCAATATTTACCCTCGGGGGTATTATGATGATGAAACTCAAAGAATGTACCGTCAATTTTTCTATGCATTTTCTCACCTCACATTTTTATATTTACAAATCGTATTTAAGATAAATCAGATTAGCCATGGGGCTATTGTTGTAACTTTCAATCTCGTAAAAACCGTATTTTTTATACATATTTATTGCGGTTTCAAGAAATGGCAGAGTGTCTAACAAGATATGTTTGTAGCCGATTTCTTTTGCTTCTGCAATAATATGGCTTACAAGAAAACTTGCTATTTTTTTGCCACGGAATTGCGGTTTTACATAAAGGCGTTTTAATTCACAGTTTTCATTATCGATTTTTCTAAGCCCTATACACCCGGCTATTGCTCCGTCATAAAAGGCCAGATAAAGACGACCGAAAGGCAACCCATATTTTTCTTCTAAGTTTTCTAATTCGTGGTCATAATTTTGAAGTCCTAAATAGTTTTTGAAGTTATTGTCGCCATCAATCAGCATTTGTGTGTATTCATTAAACAACGCTTTGACTTCGTCTTTATGTGTATATGCTTCAACTAATTCAATGTTCATATTTTTCCTTTACCATATAAATGGAATTAAACGATATTTTACTTTTTGCTTATATTCTTTATAACCATTTAACTCTTTTTCTAGAAATTCTTCTTCGTGCTTAATTCTTTTTGCAATTATAAACGGATACGCTAAAAAAATCACAAAGGAATATATTGAACCCAACACAAGTGGCATTGACAAAAACAAAAGCAAAGTAACGCTATACATTGGATGTCTTACAATACCATAAAGTCCTGTATCAATAACTTTTTGTCCCTCTTGTACCTCGATTGTACGAGAAAGATATGTATTTTCTCTTAACACTTCGGCGTAGAGAATATATGCAATTAAAAACACAACTGCAGATGTAATAACAACAGGTTTTGGTAAAGTGTACCAACCAAAACGGACACCGAGACCTGCAACTATAAATCCAGCAAGAAACATAAGACCACTCAGTTTTACAACAAGGGATTGCTCGGCTTCTTTTTCTTTTGCATCAAGTCGGGATTCTAATAATTTTGGGTTTTTCACCATCATCACAATACCTGCTATGAACATTGGGGCAAATAAAATCCCCATAAATAGCCAACCATTAAAAAAGCCAAAAGTACCTGCAGGTAAAAAGATTAAAAGCCCTACTAAAACTACACCTAATAAAAATTTAAGGATTGCGCTTATAAATAATTTTACTGTCATAATACTTTCCTTTATCTTTCGCACTTATATCTTTGTTTACCTACAGTTTTCTTGCCATATTCAATTGCACTTGTGGGGCAATATGAAATACACGCCATACAATGAGTACAATTTTTATTCCACACCGGTTTATTGTTTTTAATCTCAATATTATTAAGCGGACACACTTTTACACATTTACCACAGTTTGTGCATTTATCATCTGCATAAAAATCTTTTGCTTTTACAAACATAGGGTAAAACAGCATATTCACAGGACCACTCATAAATTTGTCTTGTAGATTATTGCGAGGTGTTGAGAACGAATTGTTTTCAAGAACCAAATTTGCGACTTTTTGAATTTCTGCATCAGCTTTATTGAAAATTTCTTCAATTTTTTCTTGTGTGGGCGAATTGAACATAGCAATATAATTTTCAGGCATTACAACTTGCGCAGAGCCCATATAAACAAAACCCTTTTCTTTACAGAGTTGCTTATTATATTTTTCTGCATTACCTATTTCACTACCGCAAGTCATTACAAACCAAGCATTTTTTGTGCCCTCGAAATCCGTTTTCAAAATCCAGTCACGGACAACTCGTGGAATTCGCCAAGAATAAGTAGGCACAACAAAAACAAGTTTATCATTCGCATTTATATCACTTGTGTCGCTCTGTTTTAATTTATCGTTAATACTGACAATCTCATCACCAGTTATTTTTGCTATTTGTTCTGCTACATATTTACTGTTTCCTGTACCACTGAAATAAAAAATCATATTTTCACCAACTGATTAAAGTTTATATTGTAATTATACCACTAGAACCCATCTACTTCAATCCCTGATGGTTGAATTTTTACCGCTTATGTAGTAATATAAATACATATAGTTTTGGAGGTGTTATTATGGGTAAATATCTTTTAGTTAATGCAGATGATTTTGGAATGTGCCACAGTGCTAACGAGGCGATTTTTGACCTTTTTAACAGTGGGTGTCTTAAATCTTCAACAATTATGATGCCTTGCCCCGCTGCAAAGGAAGCGGTTGACTTTTCTATAGAGAATCCGCAATATGCTATTGGTGTTCATCTTACAACGACTTCAGAATGGAATACATATCGTTGGAAATCTTTAACAAACGCCAAAAGTTTACACGACAAAGACGGATTTATGTATAAGTCAGGTGCCGATGCCACAAGAAAAGGCAAATATAAGGAAATTGAAAACGAGGTAATAGCGCAGATAGATTATGCCCATTCTCTTGGTATGAAGCCCTCACACCTTGATAATCATATGGGCACTTTATATGGACACCTTACAGGTCGGTTTTCTATGCTTAAAATGACACTTCGTATTTGTGGGGAATACGGTTACGCTTTTCGTATGTTTACTTCTCATGACAAGCGCATCTGCCCGAGAGGTGTTCCGTATTTTGCATACAAGTGGTGTACTAACCTTTCAAAAAAGTGGGGTAAAAAATACAATGTAATTATGCCCGATTTTTTGCTTTTTCCTGATTGGGATGTTATGCCCACTGACTCTTATGAGAGTTACAAAAAGCGTATTTTAGAAATCTGGTGTGATATTCCCGAAGGTATTACAGAAACTTATGTGCACCCTGCATTAGAAAGCGATGAACTTAAGTCTATTGTACCACCTTGGGAGCAAAGAGTATGGGAATACAGATTGATGAAAGACCCCGAAACCCACAAAACACTAAAGGCACACGGAATTGAGCTTATCAGTTACCGCGATGTTATACGGCTAAAAACTGAAAATAAGTAAAAGAAAAATCCTTGAAAGCACTACGCATTCAAGGATTTTATTTTACTTACAATAATATTCAATTGCTTTGCTTACAAATTCTGCTGTACCGACAGAATGTTTATCAATATTATTTTTAAATCTTTCGTCGCCTACATACATTTGACCGAGTCCATAAAGAATTTCATTTGTGCAAGTGTAGAAATTCTCGGTTATATAACTTTGAAGTTTTTCTACAAGAGTTTGTGCATCTGTTGAATCGGGACTTGCACCACTATTCATACAAATTGCAATTTCTTGCATTATGTTATCCATTCCAACAGTTAAAGAATTGAACTTTTCTTTTGAATAACCTTTTGTCTTTTGTGTGTATTCATTATAGGATTCAGTGGTTCCCCATTTTTCTTTGACTTCTTCTTTATAATTTTCAAAATCTGTGTTATCAAATGCGTTCATAATATTTTCTCCTTTCTTGGCACTGTCTATGGCAGAAATCAATTTTTCTAATCGTTCTTTTTTAAGAATTAAAAGTTTTTTCTGCTCGTCAAGTGCCTTTTCTTTATCATAATCGGGAGATGACAAAATTTTCATAATGCTTTTAAGAGTAAAGTCCAGTTCACGATAGAACATAATCTGTTGCATTTTTTCAAGAGAAATTTCATCATAAAACCTATAGCCAGTCCATTTATCAATCTCGGCAGGTTTTAAAAGTCCTATTTCATCATAATAATGCAGTGTGCGCACACTTACTCCCGTGAGTTTGGCAAACTCGTTTATTTGCAATTTCATTTAATCACCTCACAAAAAGGAGTATATACTATTACGCAACGTAAGAGTCAAGAATTTTTTATTCGAGATTATTGTAGTTAAGTCCCATTTGTGCTCGGATTTCATCAAGAAGATGCATAACATCTGATGTGGCTTTAAGTGGAACCATTCTGCTTTCTTTTAGCCCTTCGCGGATTTCTTTTGCTACTGTATCAAACTCGTCAAGATAAGAATTCATTTTAGGTCCGTTACCCTTAAATGTTTCTTTTTTGAACATAGATTTTTTGAATGTTACCCCATTCATAGCGTGATAAAGAGTTGCTTTAATTTCGCCGTTTTCACCTTTGATTGACATTTTCTCAAATCCCTTGAAATCGGCAATAGAAGCGCTGATATTCACCTTAAAATCAGGGTAAGTAAATACAATTTCTTCACTTATATCAATGCCATTCTGCACATTACCGCAACTTTCAATTTTCTGTGGAATGCCCCAAAGACGATAAGCATAAGTTACAGGGTAAATTGTAATATCAAGCAACGCGCCACCTGCTCTTTTAGGGTCGCGCACACGCTCGGCACCATTTATAATATTCACATGATATGTGAAATCTGCAGAGTGAATTTTACCGAGTTTATTTTCATCAATCCACTTTTTCGTCTGATTTGCTGACGGTGAAAACCAAGTCCACATTGCTTCACAAAGATATAAATCTTTTTCGCGAGCAAGGGCAATTAGTTCGTCGGTTTCTTCTGCAGTTACTGTAAAAGATTTTTCACAGAATACAGGTTTATTAAGTTCTAACGCTTGTTTTACATAGCGATAATGGGCATTATGAGGTGTAACGATATAAACACCGTCAACACCTTCAGCAGTGATTGCCTCTTCAGGTGTTTTGTATGCCTTTCCGCCGTATTTTTTTGCAAACTCAACGCCTTTTTCATAATTTCGGGTATAGCAAGACACAATTTCATGTCTACCACTTCTGTTTAGTTGAAATGCAACTGTTTTTGCAAGGGAGCCCGCACCTATAAAACACCATCTAAACTTATTCATAACAATACTCCTTTATGGCAATTTGTTGCCTGCGGCACGAAAAATCTCATACCATTCTTCACGTGTAATATTGATTTCGCTCGCCTTCAAGCAATCTGCAAGTCGAGTAAGATTTGTAGTGCCTGTTACAGGTTGCATTTTTGCGGGGTGACGAAGAATCCAAGCAAAAGCCGTTGTAGTTTTTGATACGCCATATTTATTGCCGATTTTTTCAAGGACATTATTGAGTTCAGGGAATTTTGGATTATCAACAAAGCACCCTTCAAAAAATCCGTATTGCATTGGTGACCAAGGTTGAATTGTTATCTTATTAAGTCGGCAGTAATCAAGTACACTACCATCACGGTTAACACCTGATTCATTATACATATTCACATTGATTCCCGCTTGAATCATTGGCGCATGCATAATAGAGAATTGCAACTGATTTGCACAGATTGGCATATCTAAACAACTCTGTAACAACTCCATCTGATAAGGATTTTGGTTAGAAACGCCAAAATGACGGACTTTACCTGATGTTTTAAGGTAATCAAATGCTTTTGCAACTTCTTCCGGCTCCATAAGAGCATCTGGTCTGTGAAGAAGCAAAACATCAATATAATCTGTACCAAGTCGTTTAAGCGAACCCTCAACGGAGTTCACAATATGGTCATAAGAAAAGTCAAACTGACCTTTACGAATACCGCATTTTGTCTGAATGAAAACATTTTCTCGCATTGACGGTGTAATTGCCTTGCCAAAAACTTCTTCGCTTTTACCACCACCGTAAATATCGGCATGGTCGAAGAAATTTGCACCGTTTTGGAGTGCTGTATCAAAAAATGCAGATACCTGTTTTTCATTCATGTCGCTTATTCGCATACAACCCACAGCAATAGTAGGCACTTGTAATCCACTTTTACCAAAATCTATTTTATACATAAATTTTCTCCTCTCAGAATCTGCCCCAGAAGTCAACGCCCCAAGGGTGTTGTTGGTCTTCCCAAGCATCACGATGTTTGATTATTTTCTCACGCATTTCACTGACTTTTTCTTTATACTCATCAAGATTTGCAAGGTTTTGAGTTTCCCAAGGGTCATTTTTAATATCGTAAAGGAAAGTCCATTTGTCTTCTTTACTATCGCCGTTACGGTATTCAATAAGTTTATAGTTTTCATCTTTTACACCGCGGACAAACTTATCAAAAATAAGGTATAATTCGTCGCGGAAAGTTTCTCCGTGTTCACCATCAAGAAGATGGGCGAAACTTTTACCGTCAACAGACTCAGGAATTTCTATGCCCACTTTTTCGCAGAGTGTAGGGAAAACATCGTAAAGATACACATAAGCATCATTACGATTGTTTTCTGCAATTCCAGGACCTGCCATAACAAGTGGAATTCTCACTCCATGCTCATAAATATCTTCTTTACCGAGCCAACCGTGTTGACCAACTGCAAGACCGTTATCCCCTGTGAATACGATAATTGTGTTATCTTCTTCGCCTGACTCGTGCAAAGCATCAAGCAATCTGCCGATTTCGAAGTCAAGATGTGTTATCATTGCAAAATACTCGGCAATATGGCGTTTTATTTCTTTTTCATTTCTTGGGTATGCTGCAAGATGCTCGTCACGATGCACCATCAATGGATAATTCGTATCAATAATCTCTTGAAAATTCACAGGTAATGTGATTTCTTCAGGGTCATACATCTTACGGAATTCATCAGGCATTGTACGAGGGTCGTGAGGCGCTAAAAATGCAAGATACATAAAGAATGGCTTATCTTTATTTGCATTTTTATTAAGCATTTCAATGGCGGTATCGGTAAGTAATGTGCTTGAATGTATACCAGGCATAAATTCATCACAGTGTTGCTGTTGTGGGTGGTTATCGTTATAAAAATCCACCACAAAATTGATTACATTATCATATTCGCCTGTTGGGTCATAACGACAAGTAGGCACATTCCAATGGTCCCACATACCGCCAAAAAAGATTTTAGCACCTTGGGTAAAACTTCGTGCATAAGCGGTGCATCCGTTATGCCATTTACCCATACCAATTGTTTCGTAACCGTTATTCTTAAAAGTTTCTGCAAGGGTTTTGTGGGATTCGGGAATATTTCCGCCCAATTCTTCAAGGTGGAATGGATTGCGTCCCGACATAATCATTGCACGGCTTGGCATACAAACTGCACCGCAAGTGCCACCCGCAATATGCGCGCGGACAAAAGATGTGCCACGAGCTACAAGTTTATCAAGATTTGGTGTAATAATTTCATTGTTACCTAAAGCGTGAATTGTGTCGAAACGTTGGTCATCAGTAACAATAAAGATAATATTCGGTTTTTTAGTCATTAAAATCCCACCTTTTAAATTATAATACCATAATCAATGTGCCTATGCCTATTAAAATACATCCGATTAAAGATTTGAATGTAAATTGCTCATGTAAAAATACAAATGCAAGAACAAGTGTTATAACTACACTTAATTTATCAATAGGAACAACTTTTGATGCATCACCAATCTGTAATGCTTTATAATAGCAAAGCCATGATGCACCTGTTGCAAGACCTGACAAAATCAAAAACAACCAACTTTTGCGACTTATTTCACTTATTCCGCCTTGGGCATTGGTAAGAAACACCATTCCCCACGACATTATAACTACTACAACTGTTCTGATTGCAGTTGCAAGGTTAGAGTTAACACCGTCAATACCCACTTTTGCAAGTATTGATGTAAGTGCCGCAAAAACTGCTGATAACAATGCAAAAACAAACCACATATAACCACATCCAAAAATATTTGTCGAATATAGCACAATTATATCATTCCTTATTTTCCCAATCAATATTTTTTTGCGAATAACTACTTTATTACTACACAAACTGATAAAAAAGGAGTGAAAACATGCATAATAATGAAAATAATATAAATGGAAATGAACTTGTAAAAAACACGCTTGACCAGATTCCACAATCAAAATCAGATGCAAAGCGTATTACTGGACTTGTGAAAGAAAATGGTAGAGTTACAGGGTATCAGCTTTCTGACAACACAATTGTGGAAAAACCACAAGCGGTACAAATGGCAAAGCAAGGCAAAATTGCAGGCGTTGGTATTGCCCACCGTGGAGATAACGAGTATTTAAAATCAATTCCTAACGATAAAGAAAATGATAATTTGTCTAATCTGCCGGCTGTTACGGTGGAATAAAAATTAGAAATATCATAACTATAGCGATTTTTCAATTATTCATTATTCATTAGCGAAACGATTTCATTTTTCATTATTCATTGAGAAAAGTCGCAAGAGATGAATAACGAATACTGAATATTGAATAATTAATAATACAAAAAAAGAAAAGCCACACTATCGTGCGACTTTTCTCTTTTTGGTGATCCACCGGAGATTCGAAATCGAGAAATCAACTTTTATGAGATTTTACAAAACGCTACAACCCCTTATATACCAACGATTTCAACTCTCCAATATTTTATTACCTTTCATCAAATTCAATCAGTTTTCACGAAAATAAGCCACAAATAAGCCACAAGAAAATACTGAAAACGACCTCTTGCCGTCACCAAAACGTCATTAAAAACAACTTAGTAATTGTGATTTTAAATTAATTTTGCATTGGTTTAAAATCATATTTGGATTCCTATCACTGCCACTATTACACTATATGTGTAGATACAACATCTAAAAAACAAATAACGATCTCTATTTCAAATAGGTTTTCCTTTGTTTTTGTATAAAAATTACAAATATCTGTGTATATCTAAACCTAAAATATCACAAATCCAAGATAGTACTTCATTTTCTACATCTTGTTGCTTTAACAATTCTAAAGACATATATTTAACAGCTTCGTTGTTCAACTTCGTTTTTACATTTTTCTCTTTCGAACCCGGAATATTATTTGCCTTTAAATAATCTGATATAGTTTTGGGAACATCAAGTTCATCTGTAACTGGAGAGTCAAACCATTCATATACTTGACGAATAGCCTCTGTGTGGAGATAATTTTCCATCTCACGTTTTGAAGTCATACGTGCGCTAGACCCATTTCCCCTACCATTTACTCCATCGCAATCTGTTTGATGAGCATTGGTACAATCACTATCATAGATATGATATTCTGGTATATTGAGTTTTTGTAAATAATTTCGATTCACCCATTCCTGCAAAGAACTGCCACCTAAAGGAATCATTACAATATCTGGAATTGTAGATAACTTTTCTATCTCTGGAATTTCGTTGTGTAAAGCCAAACTAATATTATCAAGAAAACTGATATCATTTATGCCTTCCACACATACAATTAATCTGATATTTCTATATTCTGCTAATGGCGGAGTCAAATCTGGTAAAACGCCTAATGAATCAGCTATCGTTTGAATAATGTCTTCTGAACTTTCTTCAATTACAGGATAGCCATTATTGTTTGTTATATATCTCAGTGATGAAACTGGAACCAATTTAGCTAATCCTGGAACATGAGTAGTAAAAATAATCTGGCAATGTGGATTATTAACCATTTGAATAAAAGTATTAATAATCGTCTGTTGGAAATCTGGATGTTGAGATGTTTCAGGTTCCTCCACTGCGTATATAACATCGGTTTGTTCACCAATGTTTTCTTCACATTTTGCTCTAAAAAAACTAAAAAGTATAAGTCGTCTAACGCCACTTCCACGTTTATTTATAGGGATATTTTCATCACCAAACAAAGAAAATGTAAATGCCTTTTCCCATGAAGGATCCTTTTTAAATTGTGGTTTTAGAGTAGAAGCTAAAGTTTCATCAAAATCCTTAAGTTTATCTATTGTTTTGTCCGCTACTAGAGAAACTTTTTCTTTTATTTCATCTGCGATACGAGATAACTCCTCCTGTTTTTCTTGAATAGCAGCCTTCATTGCAATTTGCATAGGATCTTGTGCAACCACATCTTCATCTGTGCTTGGGCGATCAGATCTAAAAACATGATATTTAGGCAGTTCAGGCACTATTTTTTGCCAAATATTTTTTGCGTCTTCCTTATCTACACACAATGCTTGTGTGGATAAAGTCAAATTATCACCAAGGGAATTCCATAAAGCATGTCGCATTTCAGAGTTTATTGTTAGATTAACGTTTTCTTCTAACCCTTCACTGCGAATTAGACTCTTTAATTCAGAATTCTTTTTTAAAAGAAGATTATTATAAGGTTCGTTTGTAGGGTGTAATGCAACAATATATACTGTTTCTTTTCCCACAACAGAATAAATCTTTCGTATTTCAAGCATTCCATCTTCATTTAGCAGATATTCATTTGAAAGAGATGTAGCAACAGTTTCATCAAGTATAATTTCAGATGAAAAGTCGCTAAACACACAAGTTATTTCAACGGGTTCAACTCCACAATGTATATTGCGTTCAATCGCATCAAGTTTATTGCTATTAAAGAAAATATCAAGTGCATCTAATATTGTTGATTTACCTATGTCGTTTTTGCCTATAAGTGCTGTAATTTCATTAACTGAAAATTCAACTCGCTCTAAATATGCTCTAAAATTTTTGATTGCAACCTTTCTTAACTTCATATTATTTTCACCTCAATAAAATTGATTGTTTTGAGTATATCGCAGGTATCATCCATATTTAATAAAATTCATACATAGTTCACCCTATTGCAAAATACTAATACTTAAGTTTGTGTTTATAAAAGTTCTTTTTATTTCATACGAAAAATGTACAATTATTTTTACAAAATTTGAATTACCACTTTATTAACTCTGCCCTCTGTCTTGTAAAACGAATAAGCACTTTAAAGCCATATAAACTAGAGTGCTTGTTTAGTTTTAAATTTTAACTTAATTATATTTCATTTCTCTATTTTCGTATGCTGTTATAAATATTTTTAGAATAAAGGTGCTTTATTTCACTGACTCCAACCACTCTGTTGCTCGTTTATAATAGTCAGTTATATCATTAATACCTTCTCTGTTTAATTTAGAAGCCCAATTTTTATGCGCCTTTGAATATTCAAAGAACTTGATTGCATTTTCATAATACGAACTGCATTTTTCATCTGTGTTCATTTTATTTATACATTCAAAGAAATCGTAATCTTTAAAATCGGAAGATTCTCGCCAGTATCTTGCCCAATCCAACATCATAGGACTTAAAAACTTAGTTCTTTCATCATTTTGTTTTAAATGATTTAAGTACGGTATGAAGTATTTATTATATACTGGATGTGAATTATTAAAACTCTTGCCAAAAGCAATCCCTAAAGAGTTTTGTGCAGGCTCACCACGAGCAGCCTCAACTATAGGCTCTCCTATATAAATAGACTTCGTGTGGTCCATAATCGCTAAACCTGTGGATATGCATCCGCGAAGTGGTATGCCGGAAATAATTGCTTGGCAAAAGAACTCCATACAAGTTTGCAAAAAAGATAAATATATATTGTGTTTTTGATACAACATAGGAAAACATTCTGTACCAACTTCACCCAATAATAACGGGTATGGTTCGTTAAAAGGTGTTGACAAATAGAACCCATCATGACAAAGTTCGTAATTTACATAAATTAAAAAAGTGTCACTAAAATGGCAAGCATTTATAAATCCGTTTGCTTCTGCCATCATTATGCTTTGTTTCCAATCTTTTGTTACAGGCACAGGAACAACACTAGCAGCAAATCCGGTTGCACCATCATTGTGAGTTTTCTGCTTATCTAATATATCTAACAATTTATTGTATAGGTCTAAAACTACCTGATTACCTTGTGAGCTTACCAACTTTGAAAAACCTAACACATCAAATAATGCTATTGAATACAATTGTTCATGTTGACATATTTTATCTAACACATTTTTCAATTCATCTGTATGTATTAATTGTTCATTTATCTTTGCAGAGTCCATAAACTACCACTCCTTCAACTTAACGTTTTTTATCATTTTTCAAAATATGTACACAAGTATTTCCTTTAAAATATTCATGTTTGAAAAAACAAAATACTAGGATTTAATTGTTTCCATTTAAATTTATATCCAATCTTTTTAATAATCAAGTTCATATATAAATGTCCTTTCTTTTAGTTTAGTTGTAATACTTATTCACCTCTATATTATATTAAATCGTAAAAATTCGATATTTTGTGACAAAAAATTATGAAAAGACAGGACGGGGTGTGAAAACCTCGTCCTGTTTCTTGAATTATTAAGTTTTAGTTTTGGATTCATTGGACACAAAAGAAAACATTCTTTATCTTATTTGTCCTACATTCTTTTATCATCCAATTCTACCCTCTTCTATAAACTCTATATCATCTACAATTTCAGGGTTTTCTGTATGTATTATAACAACCTTTCGATTCTTTTGAGCTAATTCTTCCCTCCAGGAGCCATCCACATATTCATTTATATTCCACGGATCATACGGGCCTAACGCACTGACAATAATTTTACTATCTGACACGCCAAGCTTTCTCAATTCTTTTGCCACTTTATCTGCTCTCAATGCAGAATAGTGATTTTTTAAATCTTCTACACCATCTTCTGTTCTAGTAGCCTCACAACCTATTATATACCAAACGCCCTCAAACGACATTATTTCATTAGCCGCCTGTACCAACACATTTTTAGCAATAATTTCATTGTTATTATAGGCAATACTATCACCAAGAAAATAAACTACAAACTTTTCTCTTGAAACACTTGGAATTATTACTTTGGAAACCTCGCAATCAGCCTTTACCGTGATATTAAAAATATAATCGATAAATTTTATTGTTCCCCCAGCCTTTTCTATTATACGGTTCCATAAATATTTGATTTTTTCGCAATATTTATTACTAATAGCCTGTTGTGGTTCGGCAACCTTACCAATACCGTACCATTCAACTTCAACTTCACTCAAATTTGGAATTTCTTTATTATAATAAAGTTCATCAACAAAAGCATTTATTTCTGCCTCACTCATTTGCAAAATATTATGTTCGCAAAAATTTACAACGCCTGTTGTTGATAATCCTGAATCATAAATAACAATTCTTTTATCATACTCCACATTCTCTATCATTGAATAATTCAAAGCACTTGAAGTTTCATTTAATGCTTTTATTATATCAACTTCATTATTATTTGCAGGTGTATTATACGCATCTTTACCAATTCTCTCGATAATAGGATTCAACTCTTGTCTCCACAAATCCTCATTGAGAGCCTTTTCTTTCGCACGTTTTTCCATTTCCTCTTGGCCAACATAACCCAATATTTCATCGTCTTTATATATTATCTCAGGTTCTCCATCAACAACAATAAATGATATTGTCCCCAAATTCATGTAAACATCTTTAACTTCTTCTAAAAATTTTTTTTCATCCACCATTTTAGCATTGGCATGGTTTCCAATAAGCACAACAACTGATTCAGACTCAGTAACTTCCGTTTTCTCGCACCCTGATAATAGCACACTAAAAAATACCAAAATACAACAAAAATAAAATATATTTTTTTTCATACTAACTCCTTATTTTATATCAATTTCTGTTGTGTTATTATTGACATAGTCTTTATACTTTATTTTTGATGCTAACACTTCAATTTTGGCACATTCAAACATAGACTCTTCTGCTGCTATCATCTCAGTTTTCATATTAATGTCATCTTTGAAGGTTTCTAACTGTCCTTCTAAATTGCGTCTATTAGTTCTCAAAACATATAGTTTTTTTGACAATCTTTTTAAATCAGCTGATAATGGGTCAAAGGATAAACAACCAATTGCAAAGTTCATAAAACTAGTACTTAACGGCAAAATAACCATCAGCACAGTAAAAGGCAATTGAACCTTCTCATTACCAATATCTATAAAGTTCATTGTTGAAAATCTATAATATGCATTACCTACTACACCTAATATAAATGAAGTCAAAGAAAACCAAAAAACATATTTCCTAATTCTTTCACCTAAATTATATGCCTTCAAGCAAATTGCATATCCAACATACAATGGAGCTAACTCAAAAGCAATTACAAAAGCAGCAACTATAATTGTTCTATTAATAGCACTTTCCATAAGTGTTGCTTGTGCAACCTGATAAAATCCTGCCAAATCTATTGTTGCAGCTATTACCAAAACTGGAGTAGTGAATCGACTATTTGTATACCAATTATTAATTTTTCTTACAGATTCAAAAAGTTTATTGTCCACTGAAAAGCTAACTGAACCATTAACATCTACTTTCCAAAGTTTTTTCATTTCATTCTACTCCCTCTTTATTCTCCTCAAAACTAACAGTGTTAAAACTATTGTACAATTCTTTCACATACTCAAAATCTTTTTCAACAACTTGTATTTGCTTATCTAAATTTTAAATCATTTCTTCATACTCTTTTTTTACAACCTGTCTTTTA
Organism: Clostridia bacterium; assembly: GCA_017631955.1. GTDB lineage: Bacteria > Bacillota > Clostridia > Oscillospirales > Acutalibacteraceae > Fimenecus. The sequence continues at coordinate 1,257 of JAGBSJ010000032.1, read as the reverse complement.
GTAAAATACATCTCTATTGATTGTAAATTTGCTTTATATTGAGTTTCTATTCGGCTTATAATTTTTGAAAATTTTTCTTCTATTAAGGCATTGAAATAAAACAAATTAAAATATGTACCTTTACCCACTGCTCTTGTATTTTGATTATAATCATCAATTTCTTTTTTTATATTAAGATTTATCTCTACTGGTATTAAATCCTTATAACCATATTTTTTTAAAGGACCCTTTTCCTTTTCATTGTTAACCCAAAACTTATTTTTCATAATATCCACTCCTACATTTCATTGTTAAGAGAAACACTTTTAATATCATTTAATTTAATGTTTTTAACCTCGTTTAATTTTGCAATTAATTCACTTTTAATTTCTTCATAAGCAAAATATGTTGGAAATTTTGCTCCATCATAATCACATTTTAAAACACCACTCCAATATGCAGATAATCTTGCAAATAATATATCAACATATTTTAAACATTTTACATAAGTCGTTTCATATTCTTTGTTTATATTTAAATCATTTTTTGCAATATCACTTTCGACATTACATCCCTCTATTTCAATAAGATGAGTACGTATATTTTGTGCAAATTTGTTTGACATCATTTCGTGATGTTTCAACAATTTGTCCACAGTATCATTTGAATTATTTGTCTGTTGTGCAGATATATCGTATTCAAAATCCAATCCATTTTCTCTAATCATCCTCAAAGCAACATAATGTTTATTAACCGATGCTTTAAAAGCTTCATTTTTGATATGTTCTTCCAATAATCTTTCTATCAATGCAATTTTTTGTTCTTCAATCGCCGCTGAACAAAGACTTATTTCTTTTCTTATAAAAGGGGATTCTAAGGAACCATCTTTCCCTGTTCTAACCGATTTTGTTCTTGCATCTTTTTTACCACGATAACTCAAGTATAACTCTGTAAAAAAACCTATCTTATTTTTCTTATGATTATAAATCGACATTTTTCTTCCTCCATTTTTAACAATCAGATATATCTAAAATACAAATGTTACAATATAAATTTTAATTTGTAAGAATCTTCAATATTGCTATTTGCAATTTTTTTGACAATTCCTCTTCATTTGAATAAAAGATAATATACTTTTGTTTCAAATCAAACGGAACTTGATTTCCGTTACGACATAGTAATATTGTTGGTTTTCCCAAGGCATGAGCAATACCTAACTCATAATACACATTTGGATTTCTATTACTTATATGAGCAATAACAATTCTAGATTTAAGT
>JAGBSJ010000031.1 GCA_017631955.1 Clostridia bacterium | reverse complement strand
TTGCACTTTCATACAACCCGCAGTGGCGGAGAGAGTGGGATTCGAACCCACGGTACGTTGCCGTACGACGGTTTTCAAGACCGTTCCGTTATAACCACTTCGGTATCTCTCCGTATTGGGCTTGTATATATTATCATAAATGAAATATATTGTCAAGAACTTTTTTCAATGTTTTTCAAATTTTCTGTCCATAAAATTACTCCTATTTTAGTTTACTTTTTTAGCTTAAAATGATAGAATAGATTAGACTTATTAGAGGTGATTTTTATGAATAAAAATAAGTTTGCAAAAACTCCTCCTATGGGGTGGAATAGTTGGGATTGCTATGGTGCTGCTGTTAATGAAGAACAACTTTTAGGCAACGCCGAATATATGGCGAAATACCTTAAAGACTACGGGTGGCAATATGTAGTTTGTGATATTCAGTGGTATGAGCCAAAAGCAAAGAATAACGATTACAACAATTTCACAGAACTTTGTATGGATGAGTATTCTCGTTTAATTCCTGCAGAGAATCGTTTTCCATCATCTGCAAACGGAATGGGATTCAAACCAATAGCCGATAAAATTCACTCTATGGGGCTTAAGTTTGGTATTCACATTATGCGCGGAATTCCTCGTCAGGCAGTGCATCAGAATACACCTATTTTAGGTAGCGACAAAACTGCACGTCAGGTCGTTCATCATTTCTCTGTTTGCCCTTGGAATACAGATATGTATGGTATGTATACTTGTGAGGGTGCCCAAGCATATTACGATTCAATTTTCGATATGTACGCTAAATGGGGCATTGACTTTGTTAAAGTAGATGACATCTGTGTTACAGAATTTAGAAAATGGGACAATCCATATTCTGCTCGCGAAGAAGTTGAAATGATTAGAAAAGCAATAGACAAAACAGGTCGTAATATTGTATTGAGTCTTTCACCCGGTCCTGCTGAATTATCGGTTGCCGACCATTTATGCGAATACGCTAATATGTGGCGTCTTACAGGCGATTTCTGGGATTGGTGGGACAAACTCTATGAGATGTTTGATAAGTGCGAAAAATGGGCACCTTACGTTAAAGATGGCTGTTGGCCTGATTGCGATATGTTACCTTTAGGTAATCTTTCAAGAAATGGCACATGCCATGGACCACAAGACAGATATACCCAATTTACAAAAGATGAGCAGATTACACTTATGACATTATGGTCAATATTCCGTTCACCTTTAATGTTTGGCGGAGAAATGAGAAATAACGACGAGTGGACGCTCTCTATTATGACTAATGAAGAAGTTCTTGATGCAAACCAGAATTCTCACGACGGAAGACAAGCGTATCGTGATGAAAATACTATTATTTGGACTTCTATATCTTCAGACAATAAACCACTTATCGCAGTATTTAATGTTTCAGGCGAAAGTGCTGAAATTACAGTTGATTTAGAAAAGCTCAACTTAAAAGAAGAGTACATACTCCGCGATTTGTGGGCAAAATCTGACATTGAAACAGTAAAAGATAAATTTAATTGCACAGTAAATACACACGGCGCAAAACTTTATAAATTAAAATAAAGGAGCAATAAATAATGCTCAACATAATCACAGGACGTACAGGTAGTGGCAAAACCCGATACATTCGTAATCTTGCGGCAGAAATCGCGAATAACGAAAAGGGTAAAGTCGTAATCATTGTACCCGAGCAATTTTCTTTTGAAACAGAAAAGGGAATGCTCGAAATTTTAGGAAATGAAAAAATCAATAATGTAGAAATTCTGAGTTTTTCGCGTATTGCCGAAAAGCTCTTAAGTGATTATGGAAAAATAACAAAAAAGATTGCAGATAATGCAACAAGAGCAGTTGTTATGAGTATGGCAATTGAATCTTTGCAAGATAAACTTACATACTACAATAAATATCAGAAAAATCCTATGTTGATTTCTCAGTTGCTTGATTTTAATACAGAGCTTAAAAACTGTTGCGTGCCAGTCGAGCAACTTGCAGAAATCTCAGAAAAAGTAAATAAACCCATATTTGCAAAAAAACTTAATGAATTGTCATTGATTTTTCAGTGTTACGACAGTATTTTAAGTAAGAATTTTCAAGACGATTCATTAAATCTTGATTTGCTTGCAGATTTGCTTATTAAAGTGGACTATTTCAAAGGCAAAACAGTATTTATTGATGCTTTTGAGGGCTTTTCAACACAAGTGTATAAAATACTAGAACGCATTTTTGTTTCTGCAGATGATGTGTATATTACTTTCTGTTGTGATACTGCAAGAAACAATCAGGAATATGAACTTTTCTATAATGCCATGTGCGAAATCAGAAAAGTTCGTAATACTGCAAATCGTGTTAATGTGAAAATAGCACCTGAAAAAACTTTATATTCAGTAAAAGAATTCAAAGCGGATTCACTTAACTTCCTTGAAGATAATTTGTTTGAAATTACAGATGCAGAATATGATAAAGATTGTGATAATATCGCTTTAGTTCCTTGTATTAATAAGGTTGATGAATGCGATTTCGTGGCATCTGAAATTAAACGACTTGTCCGCGAAGAAAATTACAGATATCGTGATATTGCTGTAATTGAACGTGGGGCGGATATATATAAAAATCAATTGTTGTCATCATTCCGTAAATACGGAATCGATTGTTTTCCCGATAACCGCCAACCAATACTTACTCAACCGCTTATGGTGTTTATGTTGTCATTGTTTGATATACTTGGTGACGGCTTTTATACCGAAAATGTGTTGAGATTTCTTAAAACAGGTCTTTACGGATTCTCTATTGAAGAAATTTCGCTTATTGAAGATTATACTTTAATGTGGCAGATTAAACCGTCTGAATGGAAAAATGAGTGGAAAGGTAACCCCGACGGTTTCGGCACAGAACTTAACGAATACTCTATTGAAAAACTTAAAAAGATAAATGACTTGCGAGCAAAAATTGTAGGTCCTGTTGTTGCACTTAAAAACAGAATTACTGATACTGATGGTGAAACAATTTCAAAAGAATTATTTACATTCCTTAAGAATACAAAAGTTGACGAAAATCTTAAAGCATTTACACAATTGCTTAACGATAACGGCGAAGAAGATTTAGCTATTGAACAAGGCAGAATCTGGAAAATTCTTACAGAAATTCTTGATAATCTCTGCTCCGCAGTCAACAACAATAACATTACACTTAAAAGATATCGCGAATTATTTGAAATTATAGTTTCAACAAAAGATTTAGGTCAGATTCCTAATGGAATTGATGAAGTTATTATAGGTAGCGCAAACAGAATAAAAGCGTCTGCGCCTAAAGCGGTGTTTATTGTAGGCGCTAATGCAGGTGTGTTCCCAATGATTTCAAGTGGCGGTGCAGTACTTGCCGATATTGAGCGTTGCGAGCTTCAAGAAAAAGGCATAGAAATTATTTCTAACCTAGAATTCAATAGTGTGTCAGAAAGATTTATCGCATATCACGCGATGACTATGGCTACTGAAAAACTTTATGTTTCATATAGTAGTGCAGATGTAAATACAGAAACGCTTACTCCATCTGAACTTGTATTTGAAATTCAGCGTTTGTATAAAGATAAAGTTAAAACTATTAAACCGGATGCAATAAGCAGAATTGAAAGCCGTAAAACTGCATATTCAGTGCTTGCAAGTGAAAAGAATAAGAATACAGTACTCGGCTCAACCCTATATAATTATTTTGAGAATAGCGGGTCACAAAAAGAACTCTCTATGCTCCAAAAAACAGATAAAAAGGATTTTAATATTTCTGATAATTCTCTTGCAACAGAACTTTTCGGTAAGAGTATGTATATTTCTGCATCAAAAACCGAGAAATTCTACAAATGTCCTTTTGGGTATTTCTGCGAATATGGAATAAAAGCACAACCGCGACGTGAAGCACAAATGGACCCTGCTCAAACAGGTACATTAATTCACGAATTACTTGAAAAATTCCTTAAAGAAACATCAAAAGAAGAATTTGTGAAACTTGATATTTTAGAAATACGTCAGAAAATCAACAGAATTATAGATGATTATGTTGAAGAAAAATTAAGCGGTTATGCTGATAAAACAAAATCGTTTATCAGAACAATAAACTTACTTAAAGAGAATTCATTCAGAATTGTAATGCAACTTGTTGACGAGTTCATGCATTGTGAATTTACACCTGTGAATTTTGAGTTGAATATTAATAACGACGGTGATATTGCACCATATTTAATCGAACTCGAAAATGGCGGTACAGTTAAAATTATAGGTAAAGTTGACCGTGTTGATGCTTACGAAACAGAAGATAATACTTTTGTCCGTATAGTAGATTATAAAACCGGCTCAAAAACTTTTGATTTAGGTGAAGTGTTTGCAGGACTTAATATGCAAATGCTTATCTATCTTTTTGCTATCTGGCAGAATGGTGGCGAGTTATATAAAAATGTAACTCCTGCGGGTATTCTTTATTTTCAGGCAAAACCGACAAGAGTAAGTGAAGATAGATATGCAAGTGATGAAGTAGTAAAAAACAAAACAAAAAGTGCATTCAAAATGAGTGGTATGGTGCTTAATAATCTTGATGTTATTAAGGCGATGGAAAAGGATTTAGAGGGAGTGTATATTCCTGCCGGTGTTGACAAAAAAGGTAATATAACAGGTAATGTAATCTCTCTCCAGTCCCTTGCTAATCTTAAAGAAAAAGTTAACAATCTTATTAAAGATATGGCATCAAAACTTCAAAATGGCGAAATTAACGCTATGCCTGTAAAAGATGGTTGCACTTATTGTAATTATAAAGATGTGTGCAGACGAGAAGAAAGTGATGCAATACGCGAGTTTGATACATTAGATTTCAAAACTGCAGTTTCTATGTTGGGAGGTAGCGATAATGAGCAGACAATGGACTAATGCCCAACAAAATGCAATTGATTCACGAAACGGTAGTGTGCTTGTTTCTGCTGCCGCAGGTTCGGGTAAAACCGCCGTACTTGTAGAGCGTGTAATCAAAAGAATTACCGATAAACAAAAGCAAACAAATATTGAAAAAATCCTTGTTGTTACTTTCACAAAAGCGGCGGCAGGAGAGATGCTAGAAAGAATTTCAAAATCTCTTAATGAACTTATTAAGGAAAATCCAAAAGATTCATTCCTGAAAAGACAAAAAATGTTTTTGCCTAATGCAAATATCTCAACTATTGATAGTTTCTGTAATCAGCTTGTAAAAGAAAACTGTCAACTTCTCCGCATTGTTCCTGATTTTAAAATGCTCAATGAAAACGAGTTAAAACTTCTTCATAGTGATATTATCACAGAAGTGCTTGATGAGATTTATAGTGAAAATACACCTGAAATTAATGCTTTGCTTGAGTTGTTTAACAACGGCAGAAGTGATTTTAACCTTATTCAGTCAATCTTTTCAATCTATAATTTTTCAATTTCATCTGCAAATCCTGAAAAATGGATTAAAGACCATTTTGCATATTATTTTGAAGATGTACCAGTTGAGAAAACCGTTTGGGGTGAATATTCACTTAAACGCGTACGCGAAGTGCTTGAACACATTATCATTAAATGTGATAAAATTCTTCTTGATGGCGGTGACGATAATAAAGTCGGTGTAACCGCTAGAAACAGTATTTCAAGTGCCCTTGCACAAATGAAATATGCCGTTGAATTGATTGATAACGGTGGCAATTGGGACGAAATAAGACAAATCGTCAATAATCTTACTGTTGAGAGTTTCGGCAGATTCAAACCAGACGAAAAAGATGACCATTATTATGATATTCAAGGCAGAACTGCGGCTCTTAAAAAAGACTTTGCATCGCTTGCAAAAATAATGACCTGTGATTCTGAAGATTTTGCAAAAGATATTGAAAAATTGCGCCCTGTTATGAGTGCCTTCCAAGGTTGTGTTTTAAGATTTTCTTCAAAACTTGCTGAAGCGAAAAAAGAAAAGAATTCATACGACTTTTCAGATATTCTTCACATGGCACTTAAACTTCTTATTAGTTATGACGAGAATGGCAATCCGCAAAAAACACCGTTGGCAATTGAAATGTCAGAATTGTATGATGAAATTTTAATTGACGAATTTCAGGATACCAACGAAGCACAAGATGCCCTTTTCAATGCAATTTCAAAAAATTCCGAAAATCTGTTTATGGTAGGCGACGTGAAGCAAAGTATCTACGGTTTTCGTCAGGCAATGCCAGAAATCTTTATGGGCTATAAAGACAGATATGACGACTACGATAAAAATATAGATAATTACCCTGCAAAAATTGTTCTCGATAAAAACTTCCGTAGCCGAAAGGGTATAGTTGATGGTGTCAATTTCTTCTTTGATTACCTTATGACTCGTAAAATGGGTGAAATTGATTATAAGAACGGTGACCAGTTGGTTTTCGGTGCAAGTTTTTCTGAAACCGAAAATAAAGACGTCCATCTTCATATTGTAAGCGGTACAGATTCAAGAAAATCAAATTTTCACGAAGAAGTACAGTATGTAGGCGAAAAAATCCAAGAACTTGTTGAAAGTAAGATGACCGTAGGCAATAAAGATAACGAGCGTGAATTGAAATATAGTGACATCTGTATTCTTATGCGCGGACTTAAATCAAAAGCCGAAGAGGTCACAAGAATTTTTTCTGAAATGGGCATACCTGTCCGTGTTGAAAAGAAAAACGGATTTTTTGATAACCCCGAAATCGTAACAATGATTTCACTCCTTAGTGTTATTGATAATCCTGTGCAGGATGTACCGCTTGTTTCTGTAATGCTTTCTCCGTTGTTTCCATTTGATGAAAACGACCTTGCACGAATGCGTTGCGATGACAGAAAAGGCACAATCTATGATTTGTTGAAAGCAAATTATAATAAGAATGATAATGTTAAGCATTTCCTTGATACTATTTATCAGTTAAGAATGTTGTCGGTTACTCATAGCGTAGGCGAGTTAATAAGACGTGTGTTTGAAATTACCGCCTATGATAGTGTTGTGGGGGCTATGAATAACGGCGACAAGCGCGTGCTTAATCTTCAACTTCTCATTAGTTATGCAGAAGATTTTGAGAAAAATGGCGGTCACGGTTTACCGGGATTTATCAGATATGTTGATAAACTCCGTAAAAACAATTTTGATTTGAAAGAGTCAAACCTTGTCAATGAAAATGACAATGCAGTGCAACTTACAACAATCCACGGCAGTAAAGGATTAGAATACCCGGTAGTATTTATTATGGGTACAGGGGATTACTTCGGCGGTGGTTTTGGCGGAGATAAAACTGTAGTAGAAAGGTCAATGGGATTAGGTACTGTCTGCTATGATAGTGATAGAAACCTTGAATATAAAACTCAACCTTATTCAACTATTAAACTCAAAAAATATCTTGATGAGTTGAATGAAGAAATGAGAATTTATTATGTAGCAATGACCCGTGCCAGAGAAAAACTTTATATTACAGGTAATCTTTATAAGCCCGAAAGTAAAATCAAAGAAATCTATGACAGATTTTATACAGGTGACGAAGATAATTCTGTGGCGTTATCAATGGCAAACAGTTTCTTGCAGTGGGCAATACTTTCAGTTATCAGACATCCAAGTGCAAAACAGATATGTAAGGATTCAGGTATATTGAACGATATATCAAAAGCAACTGAAAGTAAAATCGATTTTCAGATTGTTACTCCCTCATTGTGTGAAATAATTGAAGAAGAATCTGAAACAGAAAAAGCACCTGTTGATAATGACCTTTTAGAAACCATTAACGAAAAAGTGTCATATACTTATCCTTATGCCGAATATACCCGCACAGCAATTAAATATTCTGCATCAAGAATTGATAAGGAAAATGAAACCTTGTATATCGCAACAGAAAGTCCAGCATTCTTGGGTAAAGGTGAGTTGACACCTGCACAACGCGGTACGCTTTTACATAAGTTTATGGAAAAATGCAATTTCAATAAGGCAAAAGAAAGCGTTGAAAATGAAATTCTTCGTCTTATAAGTAATGGTGTGTTTACACAGACAGAAGCTGATTCAATAAATACAAAATCAATTACAAAATTCTTTGAAAGTGATTTGTATAAACGAATTGATTCTGCTGATGAGTTTGTCCGTGAAAAAGAATTTACAATGAGTGTGCCTCTTTCATTTGTCCGTAATGATTTGAAAGGGGAATGGGCAAACGAAAAAGTGGTTGTTCAAGGTATTATTGACGGACTTATAATCAATGGTAATAAAGGTGAAATTGTTGATTATAAAACCGATAAAGTAATAAGTGCTGAAGAATTGTGCGATAAATATCGTGAACAAATGAGGGTTTATAAAAAAGCAGCTGTAGAATGTTTTGGGCTAGATAATGTAACTGTAACATTGTATTCATTTTCACTTTCAAAAGAAATTTCTGTAAAACTTGAAAAAAATACTTGATTTTTGTATTTTCTTGTGCTAAACTTATAGGGCTATGAAAACAAGTACTGAAAGAGGTGACAATTGTCATGAAACAAGGACTCCATCCAGAGTATAAAACAGTAACAGTTAAATGTGCTTGCGGTGCAACATTTGAAACTCGTTCAACTAAAGATGATTTGAAAGTTGATATCTGCTCAAATTGCCACCCATTCTTCACAGGTAAACAGAAGCTCGTTGATACAGGCGGACGTGTTGACAGATTTAACAAACGTTACAATCTCTCAAAATAAGTTTAACAACATTATGGTGGTGCATTATTGTACCACCTTTTGTTTTATTATGTAACCACTTCTTAAATCTTGGTTACAATTCTCATCGGCTACTTTTCCGTCATAACTCGCTAAAAATACTCGTTAATACACAAAGTATTGCCTGCGTTTTTTAGCGGTTCTGACAAAAAACTATCTCGCTGATAATCGCAACCCGATTTAATCAGTGGTTACTAAAGAAGGTTCTAAAATGCCAACTGAATATAAAACCATAAAAGAATTCAATAGTGATGAGTATATCGTCAAGCGTTCAAGGTTTATTGGGTATGCAAAACCCGTTACAACTGTTGAAGAAGCAAATGCATTTATTGCTGAAATAAAATCAAAGCATTGGGATGCAACTCATAATGTTTACGCCTACATTCTTCGCGAAGGTGGGGTTAAACGCTATTCTGATGATGGTGAGCCACAAGGTACAGCAGGAGTACCGGTATTAGATGTCCTTGAAAAAGAAGGGCTCGTTGATGTGTGTGTTGTTGTAACTCGTTATTTCGGCGGAATACTTTTAGGCGGTGGGGGGCTCGTTCGTGCATATTCCCACAGTGCGAAAATCGGCGTTGATAGTGCAGGCATTATTACAATGGCACATTGCCTTGATTTAGAAGTGCAGTGTGACTATACCTTCTATGGCAAACTCAACTCATTTTTAGCTAATGAAGAAACAGTAATTCTAGATACACAGTTTACCGACAATGTAAGTGTAACTTTTAGAATAAAAAGTGAAAACAAGAGTAATATTGAGGCGAAAATTATCGATATAAGTAATGGAAAAGTAAATTGTGTTGTAGTTTCAGAAAATTTCTGCGAATTTTAATATTTTTTTGAAAAAAATAAAGGGATTTCGAATTTTTTGTAGTATATATAATTAGAAAGATATTTCAGGGGGTGTTAAAATGACTGTAAGAGAAAGATTGGAACAAAATGAAAAACTTGTTTTGTCCGATAAAGCGTGTCTTTCTGTGAATACAAAAGGCAGAGTAATTGCCGACGAAAAGTGTTCATTAAGAACAGAATTTCAGCGTGACCGCGACAGAATAATTCATTCAAACTCGTTCCGTCGATTAAAACATAAAACACAGGTCTTTTTGTCACCAGAGGGTGACCATTACAGAACACGCCTTACTCATACTCTTGAGGTATCACAGATTGCAAGAACAATTGCAAACGGACTTTTACTTAATGGCGATTTGACTGAGGCAGTAGCGCTTGGTCACGATTTAGGTCATACTCCTTTTGGCCATGCAGGTGAGCGTGCTCTTGATAAAGTTGTTCCCGGCGGATTCCGTCATTATGAACAGAGTCTTCGCGTAGTTGAACGACTTGAGAAAAACGGCAAGGGCTTAAATCTTACATATGAAGTACGCGATGGTATAGTTTGTCATACACGCGGTAAAGAGGCAGATACTCTTGAAGGCAGAATTGTAAAACTTGCCGATAAAATTGCATACATAAATCACGATATTGACGACGCAGTCCGTGCAGGCGTTATGTGTGAAGAAGATATTCCATTAGAAATCCGCAAAGCATTGGGATTTAAGAAATCTGCACGAATCAATACGATGGTACTAAATGTTGTTGAGAATAGTGTTGACGATATTATTTTCTCTCTTGAAGTAAAACAACCATTCGATGAATTACATGCATTTATGTTTGATAAGGTTTATACAAACCCTGTCTGCAAGAGTGAAGAAACAAAAGCAATGGATATTATAATCCGTCTTTACGATTATTTTCTCTCGAACCCTGACAGAATTCCAAAAGCATATCAATATATAATCGAAGAAGAAGGCGTTCATCGTGCCGCTTGTGATTATATCGCAGGTATGAGTGACAGATATCTGTTAGCAATATACAATAAAATATTTATTCCTGATTCTTGGTTAGATATCGGATTAGAGGAGGGGTAATATTGGCTTTATCAGATGCTTTTTTAATGGAACTCCGTAACCGTGCCGATATTGAAACTACAATTTCCTCTTATATTAATCTCAAACGAGCAGGTAGAATCAGTAAAGGGCTTTGCCCATTCCATGGTGAAAAAACACCGTCATTTACAGTTTATCCCGATACACAATCATATTATTGCTTTGGTTGTGGTAACGGTGGCGATGTTATTACATTTATCAAGAATATTGAAAATCTTGATTATATCGATGCAGTCCGTTTTCTTGCCGATAAAAACGGCATGAATATGCCTGAAGAAAATAGTTATGATGATACAATGAACAAGCGTCGTCTTCGTATGCTTGAAGCAAATCGCGAAGCCGCAAAGTTTTTCCATAGTTGTCTAGGTACAAAAGACGGTACAATCGGTTATCAGTATTTCAAAAACAGAGGGCTTTCAGACGATACAATCCGCCGTTTCGGATTGGGTTTCGCTCCCGATAGTTTCTTTGCTCTTACAAATTATATGATGAGTAAGGGCTATACAAAAGAAGAACTTGTATTTGCAAATCTTGCAAGACGTTCAACAAAAAATCCTAACAACATCTATGATAACTTCCGTAATCGCGTAATGTTCCCGATTATTGATGTGAAAGGTAATGTTATCGCATTCGGCGGTCGTGTTATGGATGACTCAAAACCTAAGTATCTTAATACTTCTGATACTTTAGTTTATAAAAAGAGTCAAGGTGTGTTTGCACTAAATCTTGCTAAAAAAAGTGGTAAAGATAGTCTTATTTTATGTGAGGGCTATATGGATGTTATAGCACTTCACCAAGCGGGCTTTACCAATGCCGTAGCGGGACTCGGCACCGCACTTACAAGTGAACAAGCGCAGTTGCTTTCTCGTTATGCATCAGAAATTATGATTTCTTATGATGCCGACGAGGCGGGGCAGAAGGCCGCTACAAGAGCACTTGAAATTTTTAAGAATACAACTGCTAATATTAAAGTACTTCATTTAAGTGGCGGCAAAGACCCTGACGAAATACTTAAAAAATATGGTGTTGAAAAAATGAAAGCCATTATAAATGGTGCTGCTAATGAAATTGAGTTTGCATTGCTTCGTGTTCAAGGTAATTACGATATTGCAAGTGATGATGGTAAACGTCAGTATTTGCAAGAGGCAATTAAAATATTGTCTAAAGTTGGTGCCATTGAACTTGATATTTATGCATCACGACTCAGTGATGAGCTTTCAGTTTCAAAAGATGTTATTGTGAATGAAGCAAAACGTCAGGCAAAAAGAAATGTAACTGTTGAGCGTAAAAAAGAATTCACAAAAATTCAAACTCAGGGCGACGTTCTTGATAAACTTAATCCTCAACGAAAAATGTTCTATGCTGCCGCAAAGGCAGAAGAGATGCTCATAACTCTTTTAATGGCAAATCCCGAGTTTTTGAAGAGCGTAGACGAAAAAATATCTTATAATGATTTTATTACAGATTTTAACCGTCGTATTTATAAGTCGGTTACTGATAGATTGCGCGACGGTAAGTCTGCAGATATCTCATTTATAGCAGGGGATTTAACAGACCAAGAAATCAGTGCAGTTGCAAAAATTCAAACTATTTCCCATACTCTTAAAAATACTTTTGATGAGTGTGAGGATTGTATAAAAGTTATTATTAATGAAAAGAATAAGAAAAATATTAAGGATGTGGCTGTTGAAGATATCAGCGATGAAGAGTTTCTGAATTTTTTCAAAAAAGATGATAACTAAAACAAAAGATGTGAAGGAGAAATTATAATGGAAAATCTTGATAAAAAGAGCGCTATAAAAGCGTTAGTTGAAAAAGGTAAAGCAGTTGGTAAACTTACAACACAAGAAATTGACAATGCAATGCTTGAACTCGATATTGAAATGGAAGAACTTGATAAACTCTATGAACTTATCGAGATAAACAATATCGAACTTATTGACGACCTTGAAGATATGGCTCAGGATGCTATTACTGACGAAACAGATATGGCAAAGAGTGATGATGGTGGTTTAGGTGACAGTAAAGCGGTTGCTATGGATGACCCTGTTCGTGTATATCTTAAAGAAATCGGTCGTGTTCCGTTTCTCACATCTGAAGAAGAAATTGAACTTTCAATTAAAATTTCAGACGGCGATGCAAAAGCAAAACAACGTCTTGCAGAAGCAAATCTCCGTCTTGTTGTAAGTATTGCAAAACGCTATGTAGGTCGCGGTATGCAGTTCCTTGATTTGATTCAGGAAGGTAACTTGGGTCTTATTAAAGCCGTAGAAAAGTTTGACTATACAAAGGGCTTTAAGTTCTCAACTTATGCTACATGGTGGATTAGACAAGCTATCACTCGTGCTATTGCTGACCAGGCAAGAACAATTCGTATTCCTGTTCATATGGTTGAAACAATCAACAAAGTTAAAAAGACAAGCAGTCAGTTGCTTCATAAGAATGGCCATGACCCATCTGCAGAAGAAATTGCAGAAGAACTTGATATGTCTCCTGAAAAAGTTCGTGAAATTCTTCGTCTTGCTCAGGAACCAGTTTCTCTTGAAACTCCAATCGGTGAAGAAGAAGACAGCCATTTAGGCGACTTTATTCCTGACGACGAAGCATTGTCACCTGCAGATGCTGCATCAATCTCACTTCTTAAAGAACAGCTTGCAGAAGTACTTAAAACTCTTACTCCTCGTGAAGAAAAAGTTCTTTCACTCCGTTTTGGTCTGGAAGACGGACACCCAAGAACTCTTGAAGAAGTTGGTAAAGAATTTAACGTTACTCGTGAAAGAATTCGTCAGATTGAAGCAAAAGCACTTCGCAAACTTCGTCACCCAAGCCGTAGTAAAAAACTCCGCGACTTCCTTGATTAATAAATAGGGGACGATGGCAACATCGTCCCATTTTTAATATGGTGATAAAATGAAAACAGAAAAGAATATTTTAATTGCATTCATACTCAACTTGTCATTTTCAATATTTGAGATTATAGGTGGATTTTTTACAGGTAGCGTTGCTATTATTTCTGACGCTATCCATGATTTAGGGGACGCCACAAGTATAGGCATTTCATATTTTCTTGAAAAGAAAAGTAAAAAGCAACCAGATAATACTTATACTTACGGTTATGCACGATTTTCGGTAATGGGTAGTGTAATTACAACACTCATATTATTGTTTGGCTCAGTAATGGTTATTTACAATGCAGTTTTAAGAATAATCAACCCTGTCGAAATTAATTATAATGGTATGATTATCTTTGCAGTTGTGGGTGCACTTGTAAACTTCCTTGCAGCATACTTTACAAAAGATGGTGATTCCCTTAATCAAAAAGCAGTTAATCTTCATATGCTTGAAGATGTCCTTGGCTGGATTGTAGTCCTTGTTGGTGCAATTATAATGCGATTTACCGATATAAGAATTATTGACCCACTTATGTCAATGGGCGTTGCTATATTCATATTTGTAAATGCGCTAAAAAACCTTAAAGAAGTACTTGATTTGTTTCTTGAAAAAATCCCTAATAATATTAGTATAGAAGAAGTTAAAAATCACATTAAAGAAATCAATGGTGTAATGGATGTCCATCATATTCATATCTGGAGTATGGATGGGCAGTTGAACTTTGCAACAATGCATATCGTAGCAACTGAAAATTCCCACGAAATTAAAGATAAAATCCGTGAGGAGTTAAAAGAACACGGTATCGGTCATGCTACTCTCGAAATCGAAAGTCCAACCGACCATTGCCATGAAGAACATTGTCATATAGAAGAAAATCACCATTCAGGACCTC
>JAGBSJ010000005.1 GCA_017631955.1 Clostridia bacterium | reverse complement strand
ATCTACAATACTCAGCTTCACATTGTAGACAAATACTTAAATCCAACTCCAATAGGAGTAATAGGTGAACTTTGTATTGCCGGAACAAACGTTGGACAAGGTTACCTTAACAACGAACAACTCACAAACGAAAAGTTCATTCCTAACCCATTCGGTGACGGTAAGCTCTATAAAACTGGCGACCTTGCTTACTGGAGAGAAGACGGCAACATCTGCTACATCGGTAGAATGGACAACCAAATCAAACTCAACGGTCAACGTATCGAATTAGGGGAAATTGAAAAGGTAATAGGTGAAGTTTCAGGTGTTGAATCTGTTGCAGTTATAATCAAACAAAACAATGGACAAGATGTACTTGTTGCATTCTGTTGTGGAAATGAAAACTCAATCAACGAAATTTTAAAACACTGCGAAAACAAATTACCGTTGTATATGATTCCTGGTAAATTCCAGTTCATAGAAAAATTACCTCTCAATCAAAGTGGTAAACTTGACCGAAAAGCACTTAAGAATATTGAAGTTTTATTTGATGATATCTCTATTAAAGAAGAACCTGTAACTGAAACCGAAAAAATCATTTGTAAGTTGTTTGAAAACACTCTTTACATTGATTTTGTGGGCAGAAATGAGAATTTCTTCGCTCTTGGCGGAACAAGTCTTGATATGATTTCAATTTTGTCTGAAAATGAACTTAAAAACATATCTGCAGCAGAATTTATTGCTAATCCAACTCCTGAAAAATTAGCAAAAATCCTTGATGTTGGTATTATTGAAGATAGTGATGGTTTCTATACATTACGACATGTTCCATCTTCAACTAAAGCATTGATTTTGTTCCCTTATGCAGGCGGCGACGCTTCTGCTTTTGCAGCGCTTACGAAAGAATTAGAAGAAATTTCTCCGGAATTGTCACTTTATTATGTGGATTATCTTCATTCATATAACGAATGTGAAGTTGTTGCAGAAAAAATCTCAAAACTTGCCAAGTTCAAAGAAATCAGCATTTATTCCCATTGTGCTGGTACCGCGGTTGCTTTACAGACAATAAATATTCTGGAAGAAAAAGGCGTTCCAATTTCTCACTATATTTCTGGTGGATTTATTCCTCCCGCAAAGCCAAGTAATAGAAATAGTTGGAACTATATACCAAAACAACTTATTCAAAGCAAGCTTATAAAAGCAGGTGCTCCTATTGATAAGTTGTCTGCTGAAAGCAAGTACAGTATGGTTGAAAATTTCCGTAAAGATACCAACTTTATGACAGAGTATTTTTATAAGTTTGCAAAACCAATCAGTGCAAAGACATCTATAATTATTAGTAAAACTGACATATTTACAAAAAATTATAAAGATGCTAAACGTTTGTGGAATGTACATTCTAAAAATTTTGATAAAGTGCATTACATTGATAGCAATTCTCACTATTTCCAAACAGAACAGAGCGACGAAGTTGCATGCATCATAACTAACACGGTAAACAAATAAAAAAATACCGAAGATTAAAAACTCTTCGGTATTTTTATTTAATAATGATTTATTTTTTTCTTGCTTTAGCTTTTGCTCTTGCAAGTTTTGCTTTTTCAAGTCGTGCAAGTCTTTCTGCTTCTATCATTGCTTTCTCTTCTTCAATCTCCTTTAATTGCTTTTCTTTATCTTTTTCAATTAATCTGTCAAATGTTTTCTGTGGTTTATCAAATAATCTTGAAAGTTTTTCTCCAACTTTTCTTATAATAAAAAACAACACAAGACCCACAACAAATCCTGCAATACACAAGAAATGATATGTATTAAGCCGTCCCCAGATTGGTTCGTGCGCGCCAGATAAGAACTCAATAGGGAATCTTGTTACACAATACAATATTACATACATTGGATACACAGTTCCTGTTTTTGCCTTTTTTCTGTACCATAATAAAAAAAAGAATATTGCTAAAGCAAAAAAAGATTCAATCGCTTGAACAGGAACTTGATTTCCTTGATGGTCAGGAAGGTGATTATATGGACCGTGTTCCCAAGAAATACCCCAACAACAACCAGCAGAATAACAAGCCATTTTTACAACGCACAAATACACGGGCATAAATAATGTTGCTATATCTATTTGTTTTAAAGGATTTGACAAAAGAACAAAAGATATAGCACTCATTAGAAATGGAGCTATTATTAGTGTAGCAAAATAGTTTGCACCTGTCCCTACCATATCACCAAATGTTCTGTTGGCATAAGTTGAGTAACTAATCATTCGTGCCAATAAATAAGATTCAATAGAAACAAAGACAAACTCAATAAGTTTGCCAAAATTAACATTTTTGTGTGATGCTAATTGAACCGCATATTTAGTAAAAGCACCTTGTACTTTTCTTTTTGGTATAAAATAAAAAATACTTGAAACTACAAGCACATAATATGCTATACCGTTAATATAATCATACATATATACATCGCCAAAATATCTATACATAAACTCACCTTTTTAATATTTTATAAGTTATAATATCATATTCCAAAAATATTTTCAAGTGGCTTTGCTATGCCATCTTTTTCATAATTTTTTATTACAAATAGTTAAAATTCAATTACATTATTTGTAAATTCATTGACAAGAATATTAGAAAAAGTTATTCTAGATATGATAGAATATTTATAAAATTTATCAGGAGGTGCGGACATGCTTGAACTTGAATATTTAATGCGATATGTTCTTTGTATTCTTGCCATTGCAGTTATAATCAACTGTGTGTGGTCACTTATTCGTCTGCGCCCTGATAAAAAGGTGTATGCTATACTTCTTAATATGGCAAATGATGAGCAACACCCTATCACTTGCTACGAAACATCTGTAGGCAGAAGTAAATCCTGCGATATTATATTCACAAATTCTACTGTTTCACGCTCACACGCTGTTGTAGCTTTACGAAAAGACGGATTTTATGTTTTTGATACAGAGTCGAAAACGGGTGTATATGTAAATGGTGAAAAAATACAAAAAAGTGAAAAACTTTCTGATGGTGATGTTATTGCATTCGGCACGGCAATTATGAAATTTTATATAGGCAGTGAAGCCGATAACGACATTTCTCACAAGAAAGACGAGAATATAAAACTCTCTCGCCTTGTAAATCTTGCAGACAACACCGAATTCACTCTTGATGGTGATTTTATAACAATCGGTAGAGAGAAGGGAAGTAATATTGAAATCTCTGCGCCTTATGTTTCTCGCAGACAAGCAGAAGTTTTCAAATATAACAATCATTGGTATATTAAAAACTTTGGTAAAATTACAAAAACCGCTCTTAATGGTGACGCAATATTCTCTGATACTCCCCTTTATGACGGAGACGTTATAAGAATCGGTGATTTTGAGTTTTTATATGAAGAAATATAAGAAATAACAATAATACAAACTTTGAAAGAAGGTGAAATTATGCTTAAGAAAACTAAAAATGTAAATCTTATACTGATGCTTTTTGTTATTACAATTTTTCAGTTGACTTGCCTTTTTACACTGGTAAGCAAAGCGGTGGATGAACACAAAACGGGCATAATTCTCACTTTTGGTATCTATATTCTTGTTGAATATATTTATTTTATCGGCACTCGCCTTGTGCTTAAGCGTAAGGGCTTCGAAGTTGAACTTATCGCATTTTTACTTACATCAATCGGACTTTCAATTACTGCAAGTGTTTACCCAGATAAAGCACTTAAACAACTTGTGGCTGTGCTTATTGGTATTTTCGGATTTGTGTTTTTACAATGGTTGCTCAGGGATTTGAAACGAGTTTCTTTTCTTCGCGTGCCCGCAGCAATAGGTGCAGTGGGACTTTTGGCTTTTACATTGGTATTTGCAAGTTTCACAAACGGTGCAAAAAACTGGCTTTATTTTGGCGGAATATCAATTCAACCGTCAGAACTTGTAAAGGTTGTGTTCATTTTCGTTGGTGCCGCATCTCTTGAAAAATTGCAGTCAAACAAGAGTTTAACAAAATTCATTATATTCGCATTTGCGTGCGTAGGTGCGTTATTCCTTATGTATGATTTCGGCACCGCACTTATATTCTTCTTCACATTTATCGTAATCTCATTTATGCGTTCGGGCGATATTAGAACTCTTGTGCTTGTATGTACAGTTGCCCTTATGGGAGGACTTATCGTTCTTATGTTCCGCCCATATGTTGCAAATCGTTTTGCGGCATACGGTCATGTATGGGAATATTTTGATACGTCGGGCTATCAACAAACACGAACAATGATTTATTCCGCTAGTGGCGGACTTTTTGGCGTAGGTCTTGGTAATGGTGAACTCCGTGACATTTTTGCCGCAACAGAAGACCTTGTATTCGGCGTTGTGTGTGAAGAATTCGGTATGATTATGGCAGGGGCAATCTTGCTCTCTTATGTTGCACTTCTTGTGTATTCAATCCGCCACTCAAAATATGCGCGCTCATCATTTTATGCAATCTGTGCTTGCGCTGCATCTTCACTTATGCTGTTTCAGGCATCACTCAATGTTTTTGGTGTAAATGATATTCTTCCGCTTACCGGCGTTACGCTACCTTTTATCAGTCGTGGCGGTTCAAGTGTAATCTGTTGTTGGATGCTTCTTGCATTTATCAAAGCAGTTGACCGTAGCACTTATAGATACGGAGGTGTTCGTCAATGAAATCTATTTCACGCAGAGCGTTAACTCTTTATGCATTGATAATCCTCTTCCTTGCAGGGTGCGGACTACTCTATTACAATCTTGTAACGAATGCGGACTCTTGGGCAATGAACAGAGCAAATCAACACCTGTATTCAAACGGCTCACTTGCTACTGCAGGTGATATTACTGATATTAACGGTGAAATTCTTGTTACTACAGAAAAAGGTAAACGCGTTTATAATAAGAACAAATACATTCGTCTTGGCACTCTGCATACCGTAGGTGACAGTGCAGGTTATATTGCAAGTGGTATTCAGACATCCTTCAAAGATGAACTTACAGGTTATACCCTTAAAGACGGTGTTTATAACCTTAAACGCTACGGAAAAGGTAACGATATCAAACTCACCCTTAATGCAGAAGTGTGCAAAACCGCATACAAGGCGCTCGGTAGTAAAAAAGGCACCGTTGGTGTTATGAATTACAAAACGGGTGAAATTATCTGTATTGTTTCAAATCCAACTTATGATATTCTAGATAAGCCAACCGATATAAATACTGATACCACTGGCAAATATGATGGTATTTATATGAACAGATTTTTCTCGGGACTTTACACTCCCGGCTCAACTTTCAAAGTGATTACCGCCGCTTGTGCTATTGAAAATATTCCCGATATTTATGAGCGTACTTTTACTTGTAAAGGTAAAGTGCAAATTGGCGAGGGTTATGTTATCTGTAACGGCACTCACGGTAAAGTGAGTTTTGAAAAGGCGCTTAACAAATCCTGTAATGTTGCCTTTGCGGAAATTGCTTACGAATTAGGCAACGAGAAAATGACTGCTACTGCAGAGCGACTTGGGTTTAACAATACAAATATTATGGTAAGTGAAAAAATCCGTAGTGCAAAGAGCAAAATAAATCTTACTGAAGCCGCTGCTCTTGATTTAGGTTGGGCGGGTATCGGACAGTACACAACTCTTATAAATCCTTGTCAGATGCTTACAATAGTTTCGGCTATTGCAAACAATGGTAACGCTCCTACCCCACAGATTGTGAATGAAATTATCTCACCAGAAGGCAAAATCACATATAGTATGGCTACCGAAACACTTGGTGAATATTTCACTTCGGACACCGCCACAAAACTTGACGATTTACTTCGCTCAAATGTGAAAAATTATTATGGCGATAGTTATTTCCCACAAATGAAAATGTGCGGAAAAACAGGTACAGCAGAAGTAAGCGATAGTGAAGATGCAAAGCCAAACGCCTTGTTTATCGGCTACTCACAAAACGAGAAGACGCCTTTCGCAATTATTGTAGTTGTTGAAGATACAACCGTAAGTATGACAAGCGCCGTGCCAATTGCATCAAAAGTAATGAAGACAGTAAAAACAGAATATGCAAAATAAAAAGTCGGGTTTTGAACCCGACTTTTTTTGCTAAATTGACTTTGTCAGCTAAGTTTTATTTTCCAAAATGTTCAACAAGTGCTTTGTACTCATCGTCGGTAATTGCTACAACCGAACCGTGACGTGGGAAGAATTCCATACTGTAATCTTCCGCTTTAACTGGCTTAAAGTTTTCAAAATCACTTGTCTGTTGCATAAAGAAACGGTCTGTACCGTATTCGTCCATAATCATAACCCACTGGTCTGTACCTGTTATGTTATAGATTTCGCTACCCTCAACACCTGTTGTTGCGAGAGACACTACAACCGGCTCACTATTATAAGGACCTGTAAGATTTTCACTTGTTACATAAGCGATTGTCTGGTCTTCGTCATGTTTAAAGTAAAGGTAGTAAAGTCCTTTTTCTTCGCTGTATGCAATATCGCCATCAATGGTCTGAATTCCAGGTCTTTCGTATAAAAGTTGTGGCTCTGTAAGTGTTTTGAAATCAGTTGTGTATGCATAATACATTTGTGCAACATCATTCCATACAGTTGAATGTGCCCAGTAAACCATATATGCCTGTTTTTCTGCATCCCAGATTGCCTGAGGTGCCCAAGCACGAGTAGTTTCTGAATATGTACCACCAAAATCACGAATATCAATAATTGTTTCGTCAGTCCAAGTAATCAAATCTTTTGATTTCCAAGTAACAAGAGCATGGTTTGAAGTCCAACCCTCTGCACTTTTCATATCAGTACCAATTATATAGTAAAATCCGTCTTGCCCTTTAAGAATATATGGGTCGCGGACTGAACGCTTACCGAGATTTTGAATAATAACTGGTTGGTTACCATTAAGTGCTTCAAAATTATAACCATCTTTACTTACTGCAAAGTGAATTCTTTCCTGCTCTGGCTCATTACCTACAAAATAGGCAAAAAGGTATTTTCCGCTTTCACTTTTAGCTGGTTGTGCGTAATTCATAATATCTTGAACCCCCATAATAACAAAAGTAATTACACCTATCATCGCTACAATAATTATTGCAATTGCGCTGATTTTTTTAACTTTCTTCTTATTCATAATTACTCCCCTGATTTCTGTAATTTCTTCTTGAATGTTATTTCACTAACCATTGTTGAGCCAAGAATTAAAACCGCACCGATAATACCAAAAACACTCATTTTTTCTCTTAAAATTACTGCTGAAAGAATAATTGCAACAATAGGGTCAATGTAACTGAAAAGTGCGACAGTTTGAGTGTTAAGTGTTTCTATTGTGCCGAAATACAATGCATAAGTAAAACCGGTATGTACAACACCAACAATTAAAAGCATAATAATCACAATTGGTGTAATTTCAACTGCAGAGTTATCTTCAACAAGAATTGAATATGGCACTAAAACTGTTGCAGCACTTGCAAGCTGAACTATTGTTTTATCATAAATAGGCACATTCTTGATTTTCTTGTTAAGCACGATAACTGATGCATAAAACGCCGCCGCACCAAGACCTAAAAGAATTCCTTTCAACTCGCCTATTCCTGTAAAGCCAGTTTCAATAATGCCCGACACAAGCACCATACCTACAAGGGCAACTAATACACAAACCAATTTTTTCAAAGTAATTTTTTCTTTGAATAAAAATGGTGACGCTATTATTACAAACACAGGTGCCATATAGTAACAAAGAGTTGCCGTTGCAACTGATGTGTATTGATATGACTCAAAAAGCAAAATCCAGTTAATGCCTATAAACCCACCTGAAAGGCAGAGTAAAAACAGATTGTTTTTAATTGCTTTGAAAGATATTTTGTCTTTTTTCACAAAAATCAACAAAACAAGAAACAATGCACCAATATATCCCCTTGAAATTGCAAGAAGCCCCGAAGAAAGTGGCACATATTTTCTAAAAATACCAATTGTTCCGAATATAAACATTGATAATATCAATGAAATTTTTGCTTTTGTGTTCTCGTTCATAACAACCCTCAAAATTTTTGATAGGATTATTATAATACAATAAATTTTCTTTTTCAATATAATATTATCAATCTATAATCGCAATGCAGTTCCAACATTTTGAACTGTGCACTTTGCATTTTGCACTTAATATAATATTGTAAAATCTTAAAAAGTATGGTAAAATAATTTGATACTATAATTATTTTTGGGAGTTTTTGTTATGATGAAAATTTCACCATCAATCCTTTCTTGCGATTACGGTAAAATCGCAGAAGAATTAAAAGATATGGAAATCTGTGGTGCAGATTATATGCACATTGATGTTATGGACGGTCACTTTGTGCCAAACATCACACTTGGTGCTCCTGTTGTAAAATGCATAAAAAAAGCAACAAGCGTGCCTTTTGACGTGCACCTTATGATTAGTGAGCCACTTAAGTATATTGACGATTTCTGTAAAGCGGGTGCAGATATTATTACATTCCACACAGAATGTGACTCCCCAATAGACGAAACTATCGACAAAATTCTTGCAAACGGAGTAAAAGCATCTCTTACAGTTAAACCAAAAACTCCTGTTGAAGATATCTTTCCATATCTCGATAAACTCTCAATGGTACTTGTTATGACTGTTGAACCGGGCTTTGGCGGTCAGAGTTTTATGGAAGATATGATGGTAAAAGTTTCTGCACTTCGCAAAGAAATTAACCGTCGCGGTCTTAACTGTGAAATCGAAGTTGACGGCGGAATTAATGAACAGACCATCGCAATCGCAGCAAAAGCAGGTGCAGATGTGTTTGTTTCAGGTAATGCAATCTTCTCAAGCCCTGATAGAAAAGGTACAATTGAGAAGTTTAAGAAAATTGCCGAAGAAAACTTCTGCAAATAATCAGATTACAACTAACCCGACTTTATCACCATACTCCCTGATTTTTTCGGGAATAACATCTGAAATCTGCCCGAATTCTCCCATAACCGCGTTGATTTTTTGAGAGTTTTCAGGAATTTGCATATAAAATGAGTTTTCAAGTTTATATATCTCATATTCAAGATTTTTTCGATACTGTTTTTTTAGAGCCGACACAAAATCAAGCAAATTATCAATAGTGTCTGTCTTGAAAACGGTGTAATCATTATATTTTTTCATTTTATACCTTATCTTTTTCTTCTGAGTAAAAGTAAAAATGAAAAAACAACCCCCGTCACAAATAGGCAGGGCTTCTACTAAAATTTTATCGCTCATATTAAACTTGTCACTTTCTTTTATAACTTTCAGAATACTCTGTATAGCACTTTGTGTAAACTGACAGTCGCAAGCGAGAGTTTCGTATGTAATGTGATACTTTTTCATTTCATCAAAAGAAAGTTCAACAAGTATTACTGAATCATTAAGCATTTCAAAAGTCATTTTATTACCCCCGAATACCGAAAATACTTCTTAATCTATCATATTACGGGGACTGGCTTTGTGCAATAAATAAATATTGGAAAAAGTGAGGAATGCGTTTTGACAAACACAACAACACCTCAAAAAAAATATGAACTTACAGAAACACGCAGAGTCACTCTTGACTATGTGATAATTCTTTCTGCTTTGTTGATTTATGCAATTTTCAAAAGCGGGACTCAGGCACTCTTTTTAGCGCTTATTTCTGTAATTACTTGTACCCTTGTTGCTAGATTAGGGGAAAAAATATTGAATACACCTTTCTCATCAAGACTTTTAACACCTGTTGTTATTGGTTTGTCAGTTGCTTTAATGCTACCTGCAACTGCTCCTTGGTGGATTTTCGTATTTACATCTGCATTTGCAATTTTAGTTTGCGTGTTACCATTCGGCTCACCTGAAAAAGCGCCGTTTGTACCCGCATCTGTTGCAATCTGTTTTGCAATTCTTTGTTGGAAAGAACAGGTTTTCAGTTATTCTAATACAGATGCTTCAATCACTCAACTTCTTTCACAGAATATCTCAATGGGTGATAATATTGCATCTGTACTTGAAGTGCTTGTTGGCAATATTCCGTCTGCTATGGGTACAGGTTGTGCATTCATTCTTTTTGGTGCACTTGTATTTCTTGTAATCCGCAGACCTAAAGACAGTGTACCAGTACTCACATTTTTACTTGCAGTTATAATTATGGCAATTCTTTTCCCACGAGTTGGCACAGGCAGATTTATTTCTCTTATTATGGAACTTTGCGGCGGTATGTTGCTTTTCGGTGCAATTTTCTTTATTTCTGTACCGTCAGTTATGCCCGAAAGAATGATTGCCCGCATAGTATGGGGCTTCACAGGTGGCGTAATCTGTATGATAATCCGCTACATAGGTGCTGTTGAAGAATCTGCTTGTTTTGGCATTCTTATAACTTGTGCAATTTCAGATTTCTTTGATAAACTTCCACTTACAAAGAAAGAAAAAGCACAGTTACAAGAAATGGAAATCCCTGTTGAAATTCCAATAACAGTTGTACCTGACGAAGTGCTTGAAGAAATCCCCGACATTCCAGAAGAAAATACAGAGAAAACAGAAGAAACCGAAACTTCTGTTGAAACTGAAGAAGAAATTATCGTGCAAGAATCAGAAACACTTGAAGAAGTTATTTCTGAAGAAAATACTGTTACAGACCAGCAAGCACCTTTCGTGATTGGAGGTGGCGATGATGAGTGATAATTCAAGAACATTCAGACGAATTCGAAACAGTGCACTTATTAAAAATCCTTTGCTTTTTGAGGCAATCGGACTTTGTCCTGTTGTGGCTATTGCTCATTCATTAAAACTTTCTGTATTTCTTGCAGTAGTTACCGCTATTGAGTTAATCGTATGCGAAGTATTGGCGTCACTTTTACTTAAAAATGTCCGTCGCTACTGGCGTGTTGCACTGTATGCTGTTTTTGGCGTGGGAGTCATTTTCCCTATTATGATTTTCACAAACAGATTTTTTCCTGATTTAACAATCAATTTCGGTATTTATCTTCCGCTTATGGCAGTCAACTCTCTAATTGCCTTGCATTGTGAAAGAGTTGCCGTTAAAAATACTGTTAAAGACAGTTTGATTGATGCATTGTCTGCATCTTTAAGTTATGGTGCGGTTACAATAATAGTTGGATTCTTGCGCGAACTTTTCGCAAACGGTTCAATCGGTGGAATCAGTGTAAATATGCCTGTTACATTCTCGGCACTTGCTACTCCTTTTGGCGGATTCCTTATTATCGGTTTTGCAGCCGCGGGATTAAAAGCATTTATTATGAAAAAATATCCTGATAAATCTCCTGACCGTGCTTTTGATACATCTGAAATCCGTCGTTCACTTCGTGGTTCACTTAAAGAACTTATGAAAGACGACTTTGACCCATATGGCGATGGTGTAAATGAAACAGAGTCTGCATTTATTCGTGTTCGCAAAGAACGTAAACTCAAAGCAGAGCAAACTGAATTCAATACTAAAGAAATTGCAACTGATACAGAAACAGAAGAGACCGTAAAGCAAAAATCAAAGAAACAAAAAGTTAAAAAAGAAAAAATCAAAAAAGAGAAGGTTTCTAAAATTAAAAAGCAGAAAGAAACTCCTCGTCGCGAGCCACGTATAAGACCGGAAAACGAGCGTACTTACCTTGACGATTTCTCAGATATGCTTTCAGAGCTTGAAGATTATAAGAGTCGTACTGAAACAGAAACTGAAAATATTGACGGAGGTGATGAAGAATGAGTATCTTTTTAAAATTAATTGCCGCGGCATTTTATGTAATGATATTCCAGAATCTCATCTTCAACGGTGGTTACGGTATAAGCGAAGCAATTAGAATGAGTGCAAAACCACGTCAGTTAGTACCAATGGCGCTCTTTATGACTTATTTCGGTGCGGTAGTTTCAACTATCTGTGTACTTCTTGACAGTATTTCTGTAATTCATTCGTTTAATGAAATTCTTCACGCCTTATTGTTTATGGGTGTACTTTTACTCACTTATGTTGCTACTATGGCAGTTGTTCTTATTTACGGAAAAGTGTCACCAAGAACTGTCCGCAGAATCGGTATTGCCGCATTCAACACACTTGTTCTTGCAATTCCGTTTATCAATTATCGCTCTGCATTTTCAGTAGTTGAAGCAATCGGCGCGGGACTTGGCGCAGGCATTGCCTATGTTATTGCGGTTTTGCTTATTAACAATGGTCTTAAACGCCTTGATATGAACAAAACTATTCCACCTTGTTTCAAAGGAACCCCATCTGTATTCATATATACCGCAATTCTTTCGCTTGCATTTATAGGAATTTCAGGTACATCAGTATTTATTTAATAAAGGTTAGATTATGGCAAAAAACGAAAACGCTCCTCGCAGACTAAAGGGTTACTACTCATTTTCTAAAAAGTACCCCTCTCGCCGTGGGGACAGACCAATTCACGAAACACCAAAGACAAAAAAGAGAGAACGCGCTAAAAAGATTTTGGCTGGCGTTTTGTTGGTATGTCTTTTTGTGTTTGCTTTCATTTTTGCTCGTTTCTGTTATAACCTTTCAACACGACCACTTCCACAACAAAGCGAAGACACTGCACCAATAATTACCGCAGACAATCTTGGCACAATCCGTGCAACATATATTGAAAACAGCGTTTTAGGTGAAATCAAAGATTTGTCAAAATCTCTTGACGAAGCAAAGCGAAACGGATTTAACGCCGTTGTCCTTGATTTCAAAACACAAGAAGGCGTTTTAACTTATGAAACTGACCTTATTTCATATTCAACCGAAATAAATATTATCGATAATGTTGTAATTGATAAAATCAAGTCAGAGGGTTTTATAATTATCGGCAGAATTTTCTGTTTTGAAGATACAATTGCACCGCAAAGAATTAATGCTTATGTTTATGAAAATGCAGAAAAAACTAAAATCTGGTTTGATGATGCTGCAATAAATGGTGGCAGAGTATGGCTTGACCCCACAAATTTACGAGCAACAAGTTACATTTGTACAGTAATAAATCAGGTTTCAGATTTAGGGGCAGATTGCATTTATCTTGAATCTGTTGAATTCCCTGTAGCGCGTAAAAATGCAAAACCCGTTTTCACTTCTGACGATACAACATTAAACAGAAATGTTGTTCTTATGAAGTTTTTAGAAGATGCTGTGAGAGCGGCAAACAAGCATCCTGTTATTCTTGGAATGCCACTTCTCTGCGCAACGGATGGAGATACAGAAAAATGGGGTGGCTCACTCTTTGACACTGCCGCACAGGTATGTTCCCCTGTTCTTACTCCGCCTGAAAACAGCAGTTATATTGAGTTTATAGAAAACAATTACATTGTTATGAATGAAAAAGCAAAAAACAACTTTTCAACTATAAAAATCATTCCTACAGTACAAAATCAACCCGAAAATGCAGATTTTTATGAAAAAATTTCAGAAAGCAAGGCAGAGAGTTATATAATTCTGCCCTGATTTTACAAAAAGACTTGAAATACAATAAATTTTATTGTATTATTTATAGTGTATTAAAACAAAAAACGGAGGTATAATACCTATGGTATCAGCAGGTGATTTCAGAAACGGCGTAACATTTGAAATGGATGGTAATGTATTCCAAATCGTTGAATTCCAGCATGTTAAACCTGGTAAGGGCGCTGCTTTCGTAAGAGCTAAAATTAAGAACGTTATTTCAGGTGGTGTTGTTGAAAGAACATTCAACCCAACTGAAAAGTACCCAACAGCAGTCATTGAAAGAAAAGATATGGAATATTCTTACAGTGATGGTGGTCTTTACTACTTTATGGACCAGGAAACATACGATATGGTTCCGGTAAATGCTTCAGACCTTGGCGACAACTTTAAGTTTGTTAAAGAAAATATGATTTGTAAAATCCTTTCATATAAGGGTAGTGTTTTCGGTGTTGAACCACCAAACTTTGTTGTGCTTCAGGTAACACAGACTGACCCTGGCTTTGCAGGTAACACAGCAACTAACGCTACAAAACCTGCTACTCTTGAAACAGGTGCAGAAATCAAAGTTCCTCTCTTCATTGAAGAAGGCGAAATGATTAACGTTGATACTCGTACAGGCGAGTATATGTCAAGAGCATAATTGGAGGTAAAATTATGATGACAGTTACAGAAAAAGTAGCATATCTTAAGGGCCTTGTTGAAGGTCTTGATTTTGATGCAGATAAGAAAGAAACAAAGGTTATCAACGCAGTTCTCGACGTACTTGAAGACCTTGCTCTTGCAGTAAGCGACCTTGACGACGAAATGGTAGTTGTTACAGAGCAGCTTGACGCTGTTGACGAAGACCTTGCAGACCTTGAAGAAATCTTCTACGAAGAATGCGACGATTGTGATTGCGATTGTGATGATTGTGACTGCGACTGCGACGAAGATATGTATGAAGTTGAATGTCCTAACTGCGGCGAATTAATCTATTTCGACGAAGAAATCATTTTTGAAGGCAAGGCAGATTGCCCTGCTTGCGGTGAAGTTCTTGAATTCGAAACAGACGAATGTGACTGCTGCGGCGACGACGAATAATCTATTCTAAAAAATTAGGACTACCAAATAGGTAGTCCTTTTTTGTTGCTTTTATTAAAGTTTAGTGCTACAATTATTTTTGGAGGGATTGTTATGACAAACAACAAGAAAATGATGAATGTCTATACTATTATGTGGGGCATTATTGCCGTAGTTTACGGACTTTGGATGGCACTTTTTATGAGTTGGGACCAATACCCATACATAATTCCAACAGCTGCAGATATGGCTTTACCTGCAGAAGATTTTATTGCAAAATTTGATGGTATGCTTTATGAGCCACTTTATCAGAACGCTACAGCTTTCTGGCTTTGGGTTATCGGCTCTACAGCTATGCTTTTCTTATATGCCTTCTTTATAAGAAAAATCCTTTTTGCAGACAAACTCACAAAGAGTGCAACTATTTTCTGTATTACTAATCTTATTGCGGGTTTTATTTTTATTACTTGGTATGGATTTCTTGATTTCCCACACCAGTTCGGCAACATTTTAACTGATGTTACTGCAAGTATGCTTGGTCTTCGCTACCCATGGGAATTCAAAATGTGGGGCGTTTTAGCATCACTCTCAATCTTTACAAATACTCTTTATATGTATCGCAAAAATAATTACGAAGGCAAAGCAGGGGTTATTGTTACATCTTTAGGTTGCGCCGCAATTTATGTTACAGTAAATGTTCCTTCTGCAGGACTTAATATTGTTATGACTGCGAGATGCTTAGGACACTGGGCAACTGCTCTTATTTTCGCATTTTTAGGTGCTGCCGGTGTAATTATATTCTTATTTCACAAATGCAAACAAAAAGATAAGAAATATATAATTGCTACTATTATTTTCGTTGCAATATTACTTTTAATGCTTGTACTTTTAGTAACAGTAGGTAAGAGTGCATTTATTGAAAACTTACCAATGTGGGTAGCTTATGCACTTCTCTTTGTTATAAACTTTACATCATTCTTTGACAAAAAAGCTGTAAAGGAAACTACAACAGTATAAAGGAGAATAATTATGAAAGAAATTTTAATGTCAAATATTCCTGCGGCGGTTGCCACAATAGGACTTATTCTTTATTTCTTTGGTATGGCAATCGTATTTATTATTAGTCCTCTTAAAAATGCAGAAAGCTTTTCAGTAAAACCTGTTGATAATGCAGGTATTACTGAAATCCGAGTTTATTACGGTGGTATTTCTGGTGCTTTAGGCGGATTTTTACTTTTCCTTATGCTCGCCCTTAAAACTCCATACTATTCAATGATTGGCGGACTCTTCTTCGCAACAACAGTTTTTGTAACAAGAACAATCTTCCTTTTTGTTGACAAGGGATGGAAATGCCCATACACAAAACTTGCAATTCCAGCAGAAGGTCTTTTTGTAATCGCTCTCTGGACTTGCTTTATTCTCTCAAAAACTTTATATTAATATGACACCAATTCAAGAAAAGCTTTTAGAGTTGCAAGACTTAAAGTATAAAGATTTTCATTCAAAACTTATGCCCACCGTCTGCAAAGACAAAATAATCGGTGTAAGAGTACCACAGTTACGAAAATTTGCAAAAGAATTAAACAAATCAGAATTAAAAGCAGATTTTCTTAACGCTCTGCCCCATAAATACTATGAAGAAGATAATCTTCACGCGTTTCTCATTGAGCAAATCAAAGATTTTGACGAGTGTATTTCTGTTTTAGATAATTTTCTTCTATTTGTAAATAACTGGGCAACCTGTGATATGATGACACCAAAGATTTTAGGTAAAAATCCTGATTTGCTTTATGAAAAAATTAAAGAATGGGCAAAATCAGAACATACTTACACCGTAAGATTTGCCGTTGTAACTTTAATGAAATTCTTTATGGATGAGCGTTTAGACAAAAAACAGCTGACTCTGCTTTTAAGTATTAAGTCCGACGAATATTATATCAATATGGCTATCGCTTGGTATCTAGCTACCGCACTTTCAAGTCGTTGGGATTTAGTTATTCCATATATTGAAAATCAAAAATTTGATAAATGGGTACATAACAAAGCAATTCAAAAAGCAATTGAAAGTTATCGCATAACAAAAGAACAAAAAGAATATCTTAAAACATTAAAAGTCAAATGAAAAAGGGCTACCATCGGGTAGCCCTTAATTTTTTATTCCGCAATCTTTTTGATTACATCAATAAACTGTTTTTCTTCACTTAATTCAATTGCACCTTTATCAACAAGCGCTGCATTTGCAGGATTAATAGGAAGTTTTGCAAGTACTGGAATTCCCAATTCTTTAGCAACTTCATCAATCTTACTTTCACCGTAAATATAATGTTTTTTGTTGCAATCAGGGCATTCAAAATAACTCATATTCTCAACAAGACCAAGAATTGGAACATTCATCATTTTTGCCATATTAACTGCCTTTTTAACGATAAGTGTAACCAAATCCTGAGGAGTTGTAACAATTACAATACCGTCAACAGGAAGAGACTGGAACACTGTAAGTGGCACATCGCCTGTTCCTGGAGGCATATCAACAAACATAAAGTCAACGTTACCCCAAACAACTTCTTGCCAGAATTGGTGAATAAGACCTGAAATAACTGGACCACGCCATATAACCGGTTGGTCTTCTCTCTCAAGAAGCAAGTTAACACTCATAATCCTTGTACCCATTTTTGATTCTAACGGATACATTCCTTCTGCAGTACCTTCAGGGTTACCGTGAACACCAAATGCCTTTGGTATTGACGGACCTGTAATATCGGCATCAAGAATTGCTGACTGATAACCCATTGTTTGTGCAGTAACCGCAAGCATTGATGTTACTAAACTTTTACCTACGCCACCTTTACCACTTACAACGCCGATAACTTTTTTAACATCGCTCATCGCGTTGCCAGGGATGTGTAAATCCTGTTTTTTGCTATCACAGTTTGATGAACAACTGCTGCAATTTCCACTACATCCACTCATTTTATATAACCTCTTTTCAAGATAGATAATTTTTATCTATTGTTGTTTTTGTCATTTATTTTCCTACACAGAATTGTGCAAAAATTTCGTTTACTACAAGCTCTGTTGCTTTTTCGCCAGTTAAAATCATAAGATTTTCAATAGCAGAATCAAGACAAACAGTAACCGCATCCATTGTCATACCAAAATTCAATGCATTGTCTGCATCTTTGAGTGCTTCAAGTGCTTTTTTACAACAATCTTTCTGACGCTCATTTACAATGGCGGTTGCAGATGTATCAAAATCTGCCGTACCCAAAAGTTCTTCAACCGCATTTGTAAGGGCTTGTTTACCCTCACCTGTTTTTGCTGAGATGAAAACCGTCTGCGCAAAATTTTCTTCAATTTCACCGTTTAGATGGTTTTTGTCTAAATCTGTTTTGTTGACAATTCCTATTGCTTTTTTACCTTTGCAAAGGTCGATAAGTTTACGGTCTGCATCTGTCAAAGGACGACTTGCATCAAAAACCGCCAAAACAAGCTCTGCATTTTGAAGTCTTTTAACGGCTCTGTCAACGCCAATACTTTCAACAACATCTTCAGTTTCACGAACACCTGCAGTGTCGGCAAGTCTGAGTGTAATTCCACCTACATTTACAGTATCTTCAACAATATCACGTGTTGTACCTGCGATTTCAGTAACAATAGACTTTTCAGTACCTGAAAGCAAGTTCATAAGCGTTGATTTACCAACATTAGGACAACCAACAATTGCGGTGTCAACACCCTCCATTATAATTTGCCCTTTACCGAAGTCATTTATGAGTTTTTCTAACTTTTCTATACTTTCGTCAATATGTTCTTTTAAGTTATTGTCACTTAAATCTTCAATTTCTTCGTAAGGGTAATCAACCCACGCCGAAAGAAGAGCCATATCATAAACGAGTTTATCGTTAATTTTCTTGATTTCTTTGAAAAGGCGACCCTCAAGCACACCAAGGGCAATCTTTTCTGCTTGCTCACCTTGTGCAGAAATAATATTCATAACAGATTCTGCACTTGTAAGGTCCATTTTTCCGTTTAAGAATGCACGTTTTGTGAATTCCCCTGCCTCTGCCGGAATTGCTCCTGCATCTAAAACCGCTTTAAGCACTTTGTCTGTTACAAAAAGTCCACCATGACAAGAGATTTCAACAACATCTTCGCCTGTGTAACTTTTTGGTGCTCTGAAAACAAGGGCAACCACATTATCAATATTACCATTGTTGTCAAATGCCTTGCCGTAAAGTGCAGAATAGCCCGGAATTTCACAAAGTTTTTTACCGTTGAATGAAGAAAAAACCTTGTCCGCAATATTTATAGCATTCTCACCTGAAATTCTAACTATTCCTATTCCGCCAGGGGCTTTGCCTGTTGAAATTGCCGCTACGGTACTCATTTTTCTTCACCCGCTTTCTTTTTTCGCAAATCCTTAAAAAAATCTGAAAGAATTTTTGCGCATTCTTCCCCCAAAATTCCGCCTTCATAAAGCGGTTTATGAGTAAAATTCATATCAAAAAGACGTGCCGCCGAAACGACAGCACCATTTTTTTCATCGGTTGCACCGAAATAAACATTTTTAATTCTTGAGTTTATAATTGCACCTGCACACATTGGGCATGGCTCAAGAGTAACATACAAATCGCATTTCCAGAGTCGCCATC
The DNA here is from genome assembly GCA_017631955.1 of Clostridia bacterium. Lineage (GTDB taxonomy): Bacteria > Bacillota > Clostridia > Oscillospirales > Acutalibacteraceae > Fimenecus. The sequence goes on along the minus strand of JAGBSJ010000005.1, from coordinate 111,620 downwards.
CGCCAAGATTTTTGCAAGCGTTATCAATAGCTTCAATTTCGGCGTGATGCAAGGCATTTTTCACAACTTCTCTGCGATTTCTGCCTTCTCCTACTATTTTGCCATCGCAAACAACGATTGCACCAACAGGCACTTCACCTTCTTCGGCAGATTGTCTTGCCAAAGCAAGTGCATAATTCATAAAATCAATTTTTTCCATATTTAACGCTCAATACTTGTAAGTGTAATTCCTACCATCATAATAATTGCGATAATCATTGGCACATTGCCGAAAAGTGCAGTACACTTTTCGGCTGTTTTAATGGTGTCAACACCTTTTTCAAGTGTTGTTTTGTAATTCATTGACTTAAATGCTACACCACCAAAAACACCGACCGCTACCAATATCGCCAACATACCCATTGAAACCATACCTGACCATGTTTCACCAAAATTAGTGTCAACAGTCATAATTATAACTGAGTACATATTATTTATAAAATGAAGAATGATTGATGGCCAGATGCTACCTGTTGCAACCGCAAGATAGCCAAGATAAATACCGCCAATAACTGTATATGGAATCTGTGCCATATTACCATGCATAATAGAGAAAATTAACGCACTTGCAACAATGGCAAACTTGTCACCAAATCGGCGTAATGGTTGCATTACAACACCACGGATTGCAAATTCTTCAATTATTGCGGGAACTACTGCCATTGAAATTGTTGCAATAATAAATCCTCTAACACCAGACATCTGTATATCTTCAAGTCCACTTGAAAACTCCATTCCAGCCATTTCTTGAAAAATAAGAGAAATGAAGTTTACAACCATTGAAGAAACAATCATTATAGGCGCAAGCATCATAGTAAGATTTACCGCTGCTTTTTTATTGTAAACTGTGCCAAATGGTAATAATCCTGTGTAATTCTTTCTTTTTAACGATAAATACACCAAACTGAAAGGCACACCAATATAGAAAATTGAGCCAACAACAGAATAAGCCAAACTTAAATTATTATTTTCAAAAAGCATTAAGAGAGACGGCAGGTGTTTTGATAAAACACCTATTAAAAAAGAAACTGCAAAAGATAATGTTACATAAATAATTACCGCAAGTCCAAAGTTAGAGCCAATTTTTCGCAGTATTTTTTTATCTTTTTTCTTTTCTTCTCTTTTTAAGTACTGCTCATCATAAATGGGCATACTTCCACTGCTTTGTGTATGATTCACACCATAAGGCACGTGATTTTGTTCCCATCCGCCAAACTGACCGTTAGGATTCTGATAGTCATTCATTGTAAACTCCTTGATTTGTCAGTTAAAAATTAATTGTCTGTTGCTTTCTTTGACACATAACCACCGATAACTGTGATTGCTGTTTTTCTGTTTCCTTCTTCCAGGTTAATGTTTGTTTCACCGTAAAGTTCAAGCTGAAGTTTTTGTGCAGCAAGTGGGTAGTCCACAACCCAAATCCATGCAGTTGATTTTGAACTGTAACCGTAACGAGTATCAGGTGTAGGCATTGTGATTTCTTTAATCTCATAATTTGCCCAACCCTCAGTTACCGCTTTAGATGCATAACTGATAATTGATTTCTTACTAATATTTGTACGGACATTTGCAAGCATAACATCTGCAACTTCATTGATTTCTGCAAGAGTTGCACTCTTTGCTTTTTCAATAAGCGCATTAACAACCTGACGTTGACGAGCAACTCTGCTAATATCACCATTTGCATCTGTTTTTCTTACACGACTAAATCTTAATGCCTGTTCACCATTAAGCAAAACTTTATTTCCTCTTGGGAAATAAACACCCTTTGCTTCTGATGAAAGGAAGTTTGCAACATAAGCAGGCACATCAACATTTACGCCACCAAGTACATCAATAACCTGTGTAAATGAGTCGAAGTCAACCATAGCATAACCGTCAATTTCAATTTTATAATCATTTTCAATTGTTTCAACAAGATATGCAGGACCACCGTTTGCACAAGCTGCATTAAGTTTTGCATAACGGTCAAACTGGTCCATATAAGTGTAGCTATCGCGCATTAAAGACACAAGCTTAATTGTATCGTTAACCTGATTGATTGAAACGAGCATCATAACGTCTGTATTACCTTTTTCAGTAATATTTGCTCTGCCCGGTTCTTCTGCAGACGCGTCACTACCAATAAGTAAAACATTGATAATGTCACGATTACTCATTTTTTCGCCGCCGTTTGTTGCCCAGTTTTTAAGGATTTCTCTGAAATCGTTACCTGTTGCATCATCCATTTCGGAAAAGTCGAGTTTTTCGTCGTCGCCTTCAACAAATTCTTGGGTAGGGTCAATAGTTGTACTTTCGTTGTCATCAAAATCAATCAAACTGAATTTATGACCGATAAAAGCCGCAACCGCAATAACAAGAGCAAGAAATACTGCAAGAATTGGAAGTAAAATAACTAACGCTTTTTTCTTCTTTTTATTATCTTTTGGCATTTCAGTTTCTTCTGTCAACTTTTTATCCATATCGCTCATATTATATCTTTCCTTTCACTAACAGAAAAATTAATAAAATTATTCCTCGTCAGTACCCTCTACAGTTTCAACTGTTTCAGTTGTTTCTGTTTCAAATTCTTCTGTTTCTTCCTCGTGCTCTGCAAGAGAAATTGTAACAACTTTTTCGCCCTCTTTAGTCTTCATAAGAATAACACCCTTTGAAGGACGATTACATTCTCTTACCTGTTCTGCAGGAAGACGGATAATAATACCGTCAGAAGAAATCATAATAATATCTTGTGTTTCATCTACCATTTCAATAGCACAAACTTCGCCATACTGTTCAGTATGATAGTTTGTAAGACCTTTACCGCCACGGTTCTGAACACGATAATTTGAAACGTCACTTCTTCTTCCGTAACCTTTTTCACTGATTGTAAGAACTTTACCTTCGTCGCCGAAAATAACCATACCAACAACTTCGTCATCCTCGCCCAATGTAATTGCACGAACACCACGAGCCGTTCTACCGATTGCACGAGCATCATTTTCTTTAAAGCAGATGCTCATACCCTTGCGAGTAGCAACCATAAGATTCTGTTCGCCATCAGTAAGTTTAACCCAACGAAGCTCATCTCCCTCGTCAAGATTAATTGCGATAATACCACTCTTACGGATGTTCTTGTATGCATCAAGTTCAGTTCTCTTGATAACACCATTCTTTGTAGCCATACAAAGGAAGTATTTATCTTCGCCAAAGTCAGGAACACGAAGCATTGCAGTAACTTTTTCATCTGCAGTAATTGGAAGAATATTAACAATGTTCATACCCTTGCTTGTACGTGTACCTTCTGGAATTTCATAACCCTTAAGACGATACATCTTACCTTCTGATGTAAAGAAAAGAATGTAATCGTGGGAAGAACAAATAAACATACTTTCTGCATAGTCCTCTTCACGACGACTCATACCCTTGATACCTTTACCACCACGGCGTTGTACCTGATAAGTTTCAACTGGTTGACGCTTGATGTAACCCATCTTTGTAAGAGTGAATACACAATCTTCTTCAGCAATAAGGTCTTCAATATCAACTTCGCCAAGCACATTTGAAATTTCTGTTCTTCTTTCGTCGCCGAATTTTTTACCGATAACTGAAAGTTCATCTTTAAGAATTTCTTTAACTTTTGCTTCTGAGCCGAGAATTTCAAGGTATTCTGCAATCTTGATTCTTAATTCATCACGCTCTGCAATAATTTTCTGAATTTCAAGACCTGCAAGTTGTCCAAGACGGAAAGCAACGATAGCAGTTGCCTGTGGGTCGTCGAAATCGAATTTTTCCATAATAGCAACTTTTGCTTCTGCCTGACCGCCCTTACAAGCACGGATTGTTGCGATAATTTCATCAACAATATCAATAGCGCGAGCAAGACCTTCAAGAATATGTTCTCTTGCCTGTGCCTTGTTCAAATCATATTGAGTTCTTCTTGTAATAATCTCACACTGGAATTTGATGTATTCTTCAATAATCTGTTTAAGTGTAAGAATTTTTGGCTCGCCGTTTACAAGAGCCAACTGAATAATACCATAAGAAATCTGAAGTTGAGTCATCTGATAAAGCTGGTTAAGCACAACCTGTGGGTTAGCATCACGCTTTAAGTCAATAACTATTCGCATACCGCCACCGCGTTTTGATGAATAGTCGTTGATATCAGAAAGACCTTCAATTCTCTTGTCCTTATGTAAATCTGCAATAGATTCAATAAGTCGTGCCTTATTTACCTGATAAGGAAGTTCAGTAATAATAATCTGGAAACGACCTGTTTTTTCATTTTCAACAATTTCTGCACGGCCACGAAGTGCAATTTTGCCACGACCTGTAGCATAAGCTGCACGAATACCTGCTCTGCCCATAATAATACCGCTTGTTGGGAAGTCAGGTCCCTGAATATGTTGCATAATTTCGTCAAGTTCTGCTTCAGGATTATCAATTACACAACAAATACCGTCAACAAGTTCACCAAGGTTATGTGGTGGAATATTTGTTGCCATACCAACAGCAATACCTGTTGAGCCGTTTGCTAAAAGATTAGGATATCTTGATGGCAAAACTGTTGGCTCTTTAAGACGGTCATCGTAGTTAGTTGTGAAATCAACTGTATCTTTATCAATATTTGTAAGCATTTCAAGAGCAATTTTGCTCATTCTTGACTCTGTATAACGGTATGCAGCAGGTGGGTCACCGTCAACTGAACCGAAGTTACCGTGACCGTCAACAAGAACATATCTCATTGAGAAATCCTGTGCAAGACGAACCATTGCATCATAAACAGATGCGTCACCGTGTGGATGATATCTACCAAGCACTGAACCGACTGTATCGGCACACTTACGGTGTGGCTTGTCAGGATAAAGTGAATTTTCATACATTGTGTAGAGAATTCTTCTATGAACAGGTTTAAGACCGTCGCGTACATCAGGAAGTGCACGGGCAGTAATAACAGACATTGAGTAGTCAAGGAAAGATTTTCTCATTTCCTTGTTAATCTCAACATTTATAATATTCTGTTCTTCAAGTGGAACATATCCACCAAGATTAGGATTATTTGCTTTACTCATTTCTTTACCTCATTAAATGTCAAGATTTTGTACATACTTAGCGTTTTTCTCAATAAATTCACGGCGTGGCTCAACTTTGTCACCCATAAGAATTGAGAATGTTTCGTCTGCTTCCATAGCATCTTCAAGTGTTACTCGAAGCATTGTGCGAGTTGCAGGGTCCATGGTTGTTTCCCACAACTGGTCAGGGTCCATTTCACCAAGACCTTTATAGCGTTGAACATCACAATTTGCACCCATCTCTTCAAGGAATGCATCTCTTTGTTCATCTGAGAAAGCGTATTCATGACGCTTACCTTTACTAACTTTGAAAAGTGGTGGTTGAGCAATATAAACAAACCCACCATCAATCAAATCTCTCATATATCTGAAGAAGAATGTGAGAAGAAGTGTTCTAATGTGCTGACCGTCAACGTCGGCATCGGCCATAATAACAATTTTATGGTAACGAAGTTTTTCAATATTGAATTCTTCGCCAATTCCAGTACCGAGAGCTGTAACAACAGGTGTTAACTTATCATTACCGATAACCTTGTCAATTCTTGCCTTTTCAACGTTAAGCATTTTACCCCAAAGTGGAAGAATTGCCTGAATTCTGTTATCTCTGCCTTCTTTAGCAGAACCACCCGCTGAGTCACCTTCGACGATGAAAATTTCAGTATTTTCAGGATTTTTATCAATACAGTCTGCAAGTTTACCTGGGAGTGAGTTACCCTCAAGTGCTGATTTTCTTCTTGCACTATCTCTTGCTTTTCTTGCTGCTTCACGAGCGCGAGATGCATCAAGTGCTTTACTGAAAATTGCTTTTGCAGAAGATGGATTTTCTTCAAAATATGTCATAAGCTTTTCATACATCATTTTTGACACAATTGTCTGCATTTCTGTATTACCAAGCTTACCTTTTGTTTGTCCTTCAAACTCTGCTTCAGTAAGTTTTACGCTGATAACTGCAGTAAGACCTTCACGAACATCGTCACCTGAAAGGTTTTTATCGTTATCTTTTAAGAGTTTGAATTTTCTACCGTAATCATTAAATACACGAGTAAGTGCAGTTTTGAAACCATTTTCATGAGTACCACCATCGATTGTGCGTACACCGTTAGCAAAACTAAGAATTGTTTCATTATAACCATCGTTATATGAAATTGAAACTTCTGCACTTCTGTCGCCACTTACTGTTGTAAAGTGCATAATATCTTCAATAACAGGAGTAAGTCCACGGCTTGTGTTGATATATTCAACGAAGGATTTAATACCACCCTCATAGCAGAAATTTTCTTCTACAATATTTTCAGGGTCGCGTTTATCTGTAAGTGTAATTGAAAGACCAGCATTTAAAAATGCCTGTTCACGAAGACGTCTTTGAAGAACTTCATATTCATAAACAGTTGTTTCTGTAAAAATTTCAGAGTCGGCCTTAAATTTAATAAAAGTACCAGTTTCGTCTGTATCTCCGATAACTTTAAGGTCTGTAACAATGTTACCTCTTTCAAATCTTTGGTGATGAATATGTCCGTTTTGACTAACTTCTACTTCAAACCATTCTGAAAGTGCATTTACAACTGATGAACCAACACCGTGAAGTCCACCTGATACTTTATAACCGCTACCGCCGAATTTACCACCTGCGTGAAGCACTGTCAAAACAACTGTAACTGCAGGAAGTCCCTGTTGTTCATTAATACCCACAGGAATACCACGACCGTTGTCGCGTACTGTAATAATATCATCAGGTAAAATTTCAACTTCAATATGTGAACAGTAACCTGCAAGTGCTTCGTCGATTGAGTTATCAACTATTTCATAAACAAGGTGATGAAGTCCTTTAGGTCCAGTTGAACCGATATACATACCAGGACGCTTTCTTACGGCCTCAAGTCCTTCAAGAACCTGAATAGCAGAGGCGTCATAAGTTTCGGTAACAACCGTATCCATAACCTCTTCTTCAATTACATTTTTAATCTGGTCGCTCATTTTTTTCCTCCGTCAAAATCTGACTTATTTTATTCTTTTGAAAATTGTTGATGTGTTAAGTGGTGAAATATAAATCTCTTTTTTATTGTTTTCTGCAACAACTATAAAAGATTTTGGTAATTCTTCAAATGATACCGTAATACATTCGCCTTTTTTGGATGCAGTATTTATGTATTCTCTTGTAGATTTAGAAACTGTTGTGTTATCAAGGTCAAAAATACCTAAAATATTTTTACCAGTAATAACTGTGTCTTGTCCGATATTAAGATACATCAGTCCACCACTTTTCCGTTTTCTACCTTAAATACTTTACCCGCGTGAAGACGGGAAATTGTCTCTTTTTCACAACAAGTAATAAATACTTGTTTATCTGTCATTTTATTAAGAATGTAATTTTGTCTTGTACTGTCAAGCTCGCTCATTACATCATCAAGTAAAATTATTGGGTGTTCACCTTTTAAATCTTTAATAATTTCTGCCTCACCAAGTTTTAATGCAAGTGATGCACTTCTTTGTTGACCTTGCGAGCCAAATTTTCTTGCAGAAATATTATTTATTAAAATTTCAATATCGTCACGGTGAGGACCACTTGTTGTATTTTTAAGATACAAATCATTTGGTCTATTTTTTACCATATTATTGAAATAAATTTTTGCAATATCTTGCTTTTCTTCACTTTCATAACGAATATTACTTAAATATTTAATTTGTAATTCTTCTTTTTCCCCGGAAATACCTCTGTAAATGTCAGTTGCTTTTATCTGAAGTTTTTTTATGTAATCAATTCTATCTTTAATTACATCAGCACCTGCAAAAGCAATTTTTTCATCCCAAATATCAAGAGTATCAAGCAAAGATGGATTTTCACTAGCATTTTTAAGTAATGCATTTTTTTGTGTTATAAGATGATTGAAATACATAAGTTTTTTTGCATACATATTGTCAATCTGACTTATAGCAGTATCAATAAATTTTCTTCTGTTTAATGGTCCATCTTTAATAAGTGACAAATGAATTGGTGAAAAAACAACTGCATAATATTTTCCAATCAATTCACGAGGAGAATTAAGATTTATTCCATTAAGAAAAGCTGTTCTTTTTTTATCAATAAAAATTGATGCATTATTTTCACGAAATTCTGTTGTAAAACTCATTGAAATCTTTGAATTTTCACGCTTAAACTGCACAAGTTCACTATCTTTAGAATTTCTAAAACTTTTACATCCAGTAAAAAGCCAGATTGCTTCTAAAAGATTTGTTTTACCTTGTCCATTCTGCCCATAAATAACATTAATTTCTTTATGCGGAAAAATCCCCATAAAATCAATATTACGAAAATTTTCAATTTTAATTTCGTTAATATACATCAGTTTACCTCGTAAACAACTCTGTCAAATTCAACAGTATCACCTGAACGGATTTTTTTACCACGAGCCGTACAGATTTCACCATTTACTTTAACTTCACTTTCTTGAATAACTATTTTTGCATGACCACCTGTCATAACTGCATTAACAAGTTTTAAAAGTGAATCAAGTCGTATAAAATCACTGTCAATATTTATTTGTCTGTGTTCTTTTTTTGCAATATGTGCAATAATTTTTTTCATTTTAGTTCATCCTTACAGGAAGTACCATAAATAAGAAGTTTCTCTCATAAATAAGAGAGCCATCATCTTCAGGTACAATAATAATAGGAGAAGTTGCGCCATTAAGACGTAATGTGATTTCATCAATATCACAAACTTTAAGAGCATCAAGCAAATATTTGTTATTAAAACCAATTTCTACTCTTTCACCCTGAATATCTGCAATAATTTTATCATTTGCAGTACCAAGAGCAGTTGTACTCGAAATCTTGATTGAATTATTATCAAAAATACATCTGATAAAACTCTTAATTCTTTCAGTAATAATAAGAGATGTTCTTTCAATACCGCTAATGAATTTTCTTGTATTAACTTTTACTTCAGTTTTAGCAGTTGTAGGAATTGCACTCTTATAACTTAAAAATTCACCTTCAAGAAGACGTGAAACAATTACATATTTTCCACATTCAAACATAATATGACGAGAAGCTACTACCATAGCAACTGTATCTTCACCGTCGCCAGCAAGTTTAACAACTTCATTAAGAGTTTTCTTTGGAATAATGAAAACTTTTTCTTCGCCTTCATAATCAATTTTTTCATTTCTAATAGCAAGTTTATAACCATCAACTGCAACAAGACGAATATTTCCTTTAACTACTTCAAAACGAACACCTGTATGTACCATCTTTGCACCGTTTTCTGCAGTAGCAAAAATAGTTTTTCTAACCATATCTTTTAATGTTTCACCATTAACAACTATTGGAAAACCACCTGATACTGAAGGAAGTTCAGGATAATCTGCTTCTGAAAAGCCAGTAAGTGAAAACTCAGAATCTCCGCTCTTAATTTTACAAATAAGACGTTCATCACTTTCAATAGAAACAAGTTCATCAGGAGCATTTCTTAAAATATCGCAAAGAATTTTTGCATTAAGAATAACACTACCTGTTTGTTCAACTCTGCCTTCAACAGAAGTTATGATACCCATTTCAAGGTCATAACCTGTAAGCATAATTCTGTCATTTTCTGCTTTTATAAAAATACCTTCAATTGTAGGAAGTGTTGTTGATTTTGCAGCAGTTGCTCTTTGTACATTCATACATGCTTCACTGAGAATTTCCGCAGAACAGATAAATTTCATAATTCATTCTCCTTTTTTAATTAAAAAATAAATAATAAAGTATAGTATTAGTAGTAGAGGCGGTTTAAACTGTCGAAAACTCATTTTATATGTTATTTTTCAACGCTTTAGCCGCATTTTTTTTATTTGAAAAATCTTTGAAATAAAGTTTATATAAATGTCAAAAATTAACTTGTTAATAACTTAATTGTTCAAAAGTAAAAAACTGTTGAAATCTTAGTTATTTTTAATCATTTATATTTTTAATAATTTCATTGATAAGATTTTTGTATTTTGAGTCAGAACTCATTTTTTGTTGAACATTTTTAAGAGAGTTGTTAACTGTTGAGTGATTTCTGCCGAATACTTTACCAACTTCGTCTTGAGAAAGACCTGTAATTTCTCTTATTATGTACATAGCAGCTTGTCTTGCATTATTTATACTTGCATCACGACGCTCACTTTTAAGCTGTTCTGGCTCAACACCAAAAGTAAAAGAAACTTTTTCGATAATATTATCAATTACAACGCCTACTGGCTGGCTTGTAACAAGAATATCTTTTAATATGTCTTTTGCAATTTCAATTGTTGGTGTAACTTCATTAAATGAACAGTATGCATAAATATTTTTAACTGCAGAGCCCATCTGACGAACATTACTTTTTATGTTTTCTGCAATAAATTCACAAACATCAATAGGTAATTCAAAACGAAGTGCATTTGATTTATCTTTAATAATTGCAACTCTTGTTTCAAAATCAGGTGGTTGAACATCACAGATAATACCACTTTCAAATCTTGTTTTAAGACGTTCCTCAATTTTAGGAATTTCTCTTGGTGGTTTATCAGATGTAAATACAAGTTGTTTTCCTTCTTTAGTAAAAATATTAAAAGTATGGAAAATTTCTTCTTCCATCTGACCTTTACCTGCAATAAACTGAATATCATCAATAAGTAAAGCATCACAAGACCTGTATTTATTATGAAAATCATGAAGAGTTTTAATCTGTAATGCAAAATAAAAATCATTCATAAGATTTTCACTTGTTATATAAATAATATTTGCATCAGGATTATTACTTTTAATCTTTTCAATAATAGCATTAAGAAGATGAGTTTTACCAAGTCCCGAGTTACCATAAATAAAAAGTGGATTAAATGATTCTAAACCGGGATTATTTGCAACTCTTAAAGAAGCATTATAAGCAAATTTATTTGATGGACCTACAATAAAGTTATTAAATGTAAGTTTTGTGTTTTCAATATTTTGTGATGAATTATTATTTTTTTCATTCTTTTCATTATTTTCTTTTGGAACATTTTCAAAAGGAATAAGCTCCAAATCAACATTAAATCCCATAACATTGTAAAATGCATCTTCAATAAAAGATTTATATTTTGTCATGATTAAATCAATTTTGAATCCTGGAGCCGCAATAATAACTCTTTCTGCTTCAAGTTTAATAAGTTGTAATGGCTCAATCCACATATTAAAAGCAATAGAATTCATATTTTCACGGCAATAATTCAAAACTGCTTCCCAAAATTCATTATAAGAATTCAAATAATCTCTCCCTTTCTAAAAAGTGATAAAAATATAAAAAATGCTTTATTTTCAATAAAAACCGCCTTATTTAGCGTTTTATATCTTTTAGCGTATAGGACGCTACTTTCATACATAATCAATTTTAGCACACTTTTTCAAGGATTTCAATGAATTTTATATGAAAAATTAAATAAATATAAATAGTATATATAATATATAATAGTGCAATTTTTCAAAAAAAGAAAAATAAAATAATTTTTATAATATGATTTTTTCAACAAAAAACACAATATATTGTTGAAAACTTTTTTATTTAAGTAAAAATCCCTTATATATTGAAAAAATACTACGAAATTTTTGAGATTGACAATTTGACAAAAGTTTTATATAATGTTTCTCCGCAGATATTTTTACAATGTGTGACTATTAAATGAAACGGAGGAGTAGAAATGAAAAGAACTTATCAGCCAAAGAAGCGTCATCGCAAGATGGAGCACGGCTTCCGTAAGAGAATGTCTGACAGAAACGGCAGAAAGGTACTTGCCCGCAGAAGAGCTAAGGGCAGAAAGCAGTTGACATACTAATTTGTCAATTGGGTAAAAAAATTGAAACATACAGTAACAATTAAAAGTAACTGTGATTTCCGTAGAACATACGGCAAAGGAAAATCATTTCAAGGTCCTGCACTGGTTTCTTATGTATTAAAAAACCGTGCGGGAATTTGTCGTGTAGGAATAACTACATCAAAAAAGATTGGTAATGCAGTTGAGCGTAACCGTGCAAGACGAGTAATTCGTGTTGCATATAGTAATCTGGAAAACAAAATTAATGGTAATTATGATTTTGTTTTTGTTGCTAGGTCAAGAACAAAATACATAAAAAGTACAGATTTGACTGAAGTTATGTTATCTCAATTAAGACAAGCAGGGGTTATAGATGAAAAAACTGATAATTAAAGCAATCAGATTTTATCAAAGAAAAATTTCCCCGCTTTTTCCTGCACGTTGCCGTTTTTACCCTACCTGCTCTCAATATGCAATTACAGCAGTTGAGAGATTTGGAGTCATTAAGGGCTCCTTGCTTGCTTTGTCAAGACTGTTACGGTGTAACATTCTTTTTCCCGGAGGGTATGACCCGGTTCCGGAGAAAAAAACTAAAAAATGAGTCCCAAAAAACTGGAGGACAAAATGGATTTTATCAGAGAAATATTTTCAATCCCATTCGGTTATCTCATAGGATTTTTCTATGAAATTAGTGATAACTACATTTTATCTTTGTTGCTAATGACAATTTGCGTTAAGCTTGTATTACTCCCGTCCTCGATAAAGCAACAAAAGGGTATGGTTAAGACCCAGAGAATGCAACCAAAAATCAGAAGAATTAAAGAAAAATACGCCGGTAATCAACAAAAAATGAATGAGGCAATGAATGAGCTTTATTCAAAAGAAGGTTACTCATCAATGACCGGCGGTTGTTCAGGTATGCTTATTCAGTTACCTGTTATGATGGGTGTTTATTTCGTTAACTACAAAATTCTTGATTATGTTCTTAGAATTCCTGAAGAAACACTTAATATTATTAAAGAAGCAGTTCGCGCATTACCTGAAGAAGTAGTCGGAAAAGTTACAAATCTTGAATATCAGATTGAATTGCTTGCAATTCAACATTTTGATAAACTTGATAAAACAGGAATCCCTGTAGAATTTGTTGAAAAAATTCAGATGTTTAAAGACAATTTCACTCTTTTTGGAATTGACCTTACAAGAACACCTGATACAAAAATGGGTTGGGATTTATTATGGCTCATCCCTGTTCTTACAGGTTTAACATCTTTTGCTATGGGTATTTACACATACTTAAGACAGAAAAAGACAAATCCTGAAATGGCAAATAATCCAAGTATGGGTTGTATGTCACTTATGACACCTGCAATGAGTATTTATTTTTCATTCCTTTTCCCTGCAAGTGTTGGTGTTTACATTATTCTTTCAAGCATTTTCTCATTCATTCAAATGGTTATTATGAACAAGGTGTTCTCACCTAAAAAAGTGCTTGCAAAAACAATGGTAGAAGAAACAATTAACCGCAGAGCAAGAGAAAAAATATTCAAAAATGTTGCAGAAACATTGAACGAAGACGATAATAACTGAGGTGCAAATAATGATTAAAGAGGCAATCGGAATCGGTAATACGGTTGACGAGGCAAAGGCAGCTGCTATGCTTGAACTTGGCATCAGCGACTTTGACGAATTTAATGTAGAAGTTTTACAGACACCTACAAAGAAAATTCTCGGTCTTTTCGGTGGAAACCCTGCAAAAGTTAAGATTACAACAGAAGTTGCAGACCCAAAACCTGAAAAGAAACAGAACAAACCTAACAATAAGAAAAACGATAAGAAACCTGTAAAAAAAGTTGAAAATAAAAAAGAAGTAAAGGCAGAAACTGTTGTTGCAGAGCCAAAGGAAAAAGCTCCTGAACTTCCTTTAGAAGAAACAAACCTTTATAAAGAAACTGCAGAATATATCAAATCAATCGTTTTAGGTCTTGGTATGAGTGAATGTGAAATCAAGGAATTCTCAAACGAAGAAGAAATTTATTTTGAACTTGACTGCGGTGACGATTACGGTATTATTATAGGTAAACGTGGTGAAACTCTTGATGCTATTCAATATCTTGCACGAATGATGGCAAATAAGGGTAACCAAAGTTATAAGAGAGTTGCTATTAACGTTGGCAATTATCGTGCAAAACGTGAAGAAACTCTTCAGATTCTTGCAAGAAAAACTGCTATGAGAGCAGTTCGTCAAGGCAGAAACATTTCACTTGAACCAATGAATCCTTATGAGAGAAGAATTATTCATACAGCCGTTCAGGATGTAGAAGGTGCAACATCTCATTCAGTTGGTTCAGACCTTGACAGACGCGTTGTTATTTCTCCAATTGAAGGTGCAAAAAATAACGGTGGTCGTGGCAGAAATAATAGAAACGGTGGAAGACGTGAGAAAAAAGAAGCATATAAGCCAGAAATTTCTCCGGACAGAGCACCAAAAAGTGATATCGACGGAGCATCTCTTTATGGTAAAGTAGAAATCCGTTCAACAAATGAGTAATTAAAATGGTAGGGCGGGGGCTTAGCTCCCGCCATATTTTTTAGGATTGATATTATGGAATATTTTGCAAAAGAATATGATATAGCAGTAATCGGTGCCGGTCATGCAGGAATTGAAGCGGCACTTGCAGCTGCACGTCTTGGCGCATCAACTATAATTTTCACAATTAATATGGACTGGGTAGGTAACCTTCCTTGTAACCCATCAATTGGTGGTACATCAAAAGGTCACCTTGTTCGTGAAATAGATGCCCTTGGTGGCGAAATGGGTAAAGCTGCCGATAAAAATTCCATACAGACAAGAATGCTTAATCGTGGTAAAGGTCCTGCGGTACACTCTTTGCGCGCGCAGATTGACCGTCGTGATTATGCAAAATATATGAAGCATACTCTTGAAAAACAAGAAAACCTCCAGATGAAACAAGCCGAAATCGTTGACCTTTATAAAAAAGACGGCGTTTTCTATCTTAAAACAAATCTTGAGGCAATTTATACTGCAAAAGCAGTAGTTATTGCAACAGGTACATTCCTTGGTGGTCGTATATATATCGGTGATGTTTCATTTGAAAGTGGCCCTGATGGTATGTTCCCTGCAACCCGTCTTTCAGAATCACTTTATAAAATGAACATTCCGCTTCGCAGATTTAAGACAGGTACTCCATCAAGAGTTAATAGACGCAGTGTTGATTTTTCTGAATTGGAAGTGCAAGAGGGCGACGAGCAGGTTGTTCCGTTTTCGTATGAAACAGAAATTCTTCCTGAAAACAAAGAAGTATGTCACATTACATATACAAACGAAGAAACAAAGCGTATTATTCTTGAAAACATTCACCGCTCTCCCCTTTATTCAGGAAAAATTGAGGGTGTAGGCCCAAGATATTGTCCAAGTATCGAAGATAAGATTGTTCGATTTGAAGAAAAAGAAAGACATCAACTTTTCATTGAGCCATGTGGGCTTGATACAGAAGAATTGTATTTACAGGGTATGTCATCTTCCCTTCCCGAAGATGTTCAAATTAAATTCCTTAGAAGCATTAAAGGGCTTGAGAATGTTGAAGTTATGAGAACTGCTTATGCTATTGAGTACGATTGTGTTGACCCATTGGCTTTAAAGGCATCTCTTGAATTCAATGATATAGACGGATTATTCGGTGCAGGTCAGTTTAACGGTTCATCTGGCTATGAAGAAGCCGCCGCACAAGGTATTATTGCAGGTGTGAATGCAGTCCGTAAAATTCAGGGCAAAGAGCCATTTATTCTTGACCGAGCAAGTTCATATATAGGCACTCTTATTGATGACCTTGTTACAAAGGGTTGTTCTGACCCATACAGAATGATGACTTCACGAAGTGAATATCGACTTTTACTCCGTCAGGACAATGCAGATATTCGTCTCACAGATTACGGTTATGAAATCGGACTTATAAGTGAAGAAAGATATAACAAGTTCAAGAAAAAACTTGAACTTATAGCACAAGAGCGTGAAAGGGTAGAATCAGTTACTATTGCCCCCTCTCCTGAAATCAACGAAGTGCTTGTTTCACGTGAAACAGCTCCAATGAAAACAGGTATTCGTCTTGCAGAACTTATTAAACGACCTCAACTTGATTATGAATGTCTTACACCATTCGACAAAACACGACCAGAACTTCCACAAGATGTTTTTGAACAAGTTGAAATTGATTTAAAATATGAGGGCTATATTAAGCGTCAACAAGCAAAGGTTGACGAGATGCGACGCCTTGAAGTTAAGAAAATTCCTACAGATATTGACTATGATGATGTTTATTCACTTCGTCTTGAAGCAAGGGAAAAACTTAAAAAGGTGCGTCCTGAAAGTGTAGGACAAGCATCACGAATCAGCGGTGTTTCCCCGTCCGATATTTCAGTATTGCTTATTCATTTAAGTAAAAACGAAAGAAAATAAGGTTTTAATATGTTAAATAAAGAATTATTTTATTCTACAATCGAAAAATTTGATATTTCAGTTGATGATGCGGCGTTTAATCGTCTTGATAAATTTGCAGAAATGCTTATTGAAACCAATAAAAGTTTCAATCTTACTGCAATTAAAGAGCCAGATGACGTTACTGTAAAACATTTTGCAGATTGTCTTGCAATTTTCAAATATGTAGATATTCCAGAAAATGCAAAGATAATTGACGTAGGTACAGGTGCAGGATTTCCTGGATTAGTGCTTAAACTCGCTCGACCTGATATTCAGATGACTTTTCTTGACAGTACAAAGAAAAAATTGGGATTTATTGAGAGTGTTCTTAACGAGTGTGGAGTGCAAGGTGAAATTCTTCATATGAGAGCTGAAGAAGCAGCAAAACTTCCGAAATATCGTGAACAATTTGATTTTTCAACTGCACGCGCTGTTGCAGCCCTCCCCGTTTTATCTGAATATTGTTTGCCATTTGTAAAACAAGGTGGTACATTTGTTTCAATGAAATCCGCTGAAAGTAATGAAGAAATGAATGAGGCAAAAATGGCGATAGGAATACTCGGTGGTAAAATTAAAGATGATATTGTGTTTGATTTAGTCGAAAATATGCCTCGAAGAATAATTCTTATTAAAAAGAATTCGCAAACTCCGACAAAATACCCACGACCTTCTGCACAGATTGCTAAAAAACCATTAAAATAATATCGAAAATCGTTGACATAGAGCCATTTGTGGCGGACAGATTTTCTTTACAAACAGACCTTCGCAGTGCTAAACTTGTAAACAAGGACAAGCACCGCGGAGGTTTTATTTATGAGAAAACATTATCACGATAAAATAAGAACGGAAAATAAGATATTGCAGATTTCTCAAAGCGATATTCTCCCAAATCCAAATCAGCCAAGAAAAAGGTTTGACTATGACGAGCTTGAGGGACTTGCACAAAGTATTCGTACAAACGGAATTTTACAGCCGCTTTTAGTTAGAACTCTTGAAAATGGAAAATACGAGTTGATTGCAGGAGAACGACGTCTTCGTGCTGCACGACTTGTAGGACTTACAAAAGTTCCGTGTATAGTAAATGAAATATCAGAAACAGATTCTGCGGTGTTTGCTGTTCTCGAAAATCTCCAGCGTCAGGATTTAGACTATTTTGAAGAAGCAGAAGCGTTGGCAACACTTATAAGTGATTATCATATGGCACAAGACGAACTTTGCAAAAAACTTGGCAAAGCACAATCAACAGTATCAAACAAGTTGAGATTATTAAAACTCAATGACGAAATGCGATATCAGATTACCCGCGCAGGTCTTACAGAGCGTCATGCAAGAGCGTTACTCTCAATAAACGATGAAGTTCAACGAGCAAGGGCATTGGCAATTATCATTGACCGTCATCTTAATGTAAACGAAAGTGAAACGCTTATTGACCAGATGCTTCGTAAGAATGAAACGCCGAAAAAACAGATGTTACGCGGATTCAAAGATATAAGAATTTTTATAAATACTCTTAATAATGCAGTTGATACAATCCGCCGTGCAGGTGTTGACGCGGATTCTGTAAAAACTGAAACTGATGAGTATGTTGAGTACATAGTCCGCATTCCAAAACTTGATGACAAACCAATGGCAAGTAATCAATAATGGTAAAATCACCGTGTTGTCCCCCGACAACAAAACCAACGGTGTTTTTATATAGTGGCGAAAGCCACCCATATCCTTCTCTTTCACACCCCACATCCACAGCGAAAGGCCTCTCCTTGCGAGAGGTCTTTTGCTATATTAATTCGGAATTCGTAATGCGCAATTCGTAATTGTTTCACGTGAAACACCAAAGTGCATATTTTACTAAATATTTCCTTTTAATTTTGGAAATTTTCTTAATTTACACTTTAATTTTTATAAATTATATGATATACTTGTATAAAATCGGGTATTAGGGTGTTGAAATGCACTCAAATACAAGTTCGGAGTGGGATTTTTGGCTAAAGTAGTATCAATTATAAACCAGAAAGGCGGCGTGGGTAAAACTACTACCGCAGTAAGTCTTGCAGCCGCAGTGGGTGCCAAGGGCTTTAAGGTTTTGCTTGCAGATATTGACCCTCAGGGCAATTCTACAAGCGGTTTTGGTATAAATAAAAGAAAAATCTCACATTCTTCTTATGATGTTCTTGTTAATGACATTCATACAGAAGAAGCAATAATCAAAACACAATTCAAGAATGTTGATATTCTTCCTGCGGACTTAAACCTTGCAGGTGCAGAAGTTGAGTTGATTGACTTAGAAAAAAGAGAAAGCAGATTGAAAGTTGCAGTAGCTCAGGTTTGGGACAAGTACGATTACATTTTCTTTGACTGCCCCCCTTCTCTTGGTCTTATAACAATCAACGCTTTAACTGCATCAGACACATTCTTAGTTCCTGTTCAATGCGAATTCTATGCTCTTGAAGGACTTGCACAGTTAATGGCAACAGTTCGTCAGGTAAAAAGATTATATAATCCGCATATTGAACTTGAAGGTGTTTTACAGACAATGTATGACGGTCGACTTAATCTTACACAACAAGTTGTGACAGAGATTAAAAAATTCTTCCCTAACAAAGTTTATAAAACAACCATTCCTAGAAATGTACGACTTTCCGAGGCACCGTCTTTTGGCGAGCCGATTATGTATTATGATAAGCATTCAAAAGGTGCATTGGCTTATGATGCCTTTGCAGATGAATTCTTATCACAACAAAAGTGATGAGGTGAAGATATGGCTAAAAAAGGTGGATTAGGCAGGGGCTTAGATGCCTTATATAACGAAAACGACAGTAATAATTCTGCCGCAACATTAGGAATCAACGATATTGAGCCAAATCGTGACCAGCCAAGACGCGTTTTTGATGAAAAGGCACTTGAAGAATTATCAAAAAGTATTGAGCAAAACGGTATAATTCAACCGTTGCTTGTTCGTCCTATGAGTGACGGCAGTTATCAGCTTGTTGCCGGTGAACGCAGATGGCGTGCAGCACGAATGGCAGGGCTTACAGAAGTACCTGTTACAATTCGCGAGATGACTGATGAAGAAGCAAGCGTATTCGCTCTTATTGAGAATTTACAGCGAGAAGACTTGAATCCTGTTGAAGAAGCACAAGGGCTTAAATCTCTTATTGAAACTTATGGTTTTACACAAGAAGAAACTGCAGACCGTGTAGGAAAATCTCGTGTAGCAGTTACAAATACATTAAGATTATTAAAACTCCCCGCTTCTGTACTTAAATTACTTGGTGACGGCAAACTTACTGCAGGCCATTCTCGTGCATTACTTTCTCTTGACGACGAAAAAGAAATGCTTCGAATTGCAGAAGCTGCAATCAGTCAGGAACTTTCAGTACGTCAGGTTGAAAAAATGGTTAAATATGCTTTACAGGGTGAAAAACCAACACCTAAAAAGCGTGAAAAGAAACGTGATAAATTCTACGACGAAGTTGAGATTGCTCTTACAAACACCCTTGGCAGAAAAGTTAAAATCTATTTGTCAAATACAGGTCATAAAGGCACTCTCGAATTTGAATTCTTTGGCAAAGAAGATTTAACAAAGCTTGCTAAAGAAATCTATAAAGAGTAAAACTGAAAGGAACATCATATAAAATGCTTGATATTAAATTTTTAAGAACTAATCCTGATGTTGTTAAAGAAAACATTAAGAAAAAGTTTCAGGATGAAAAACTCCCACTTGTTGATAAGGTAATCGAACTTGATGCTGAATACAGAGCTGCAAAAGGTCGTGGCGACGAGCTTCGCGCACTCCGTAATTCAGTAAGTAAAGAAATCGGTGGACTTATGGCTCAGGGCAAACGCGATGAGGCAGAAGTTGTTAAACAAAAAGTTAAGGATATGGCTGACGAGCTTGCTGCTCTTCAGACAAAAGAAGCAGAACTTGAAGAAGAAATTCGCAAAATTATGCTTGTAATTCCTAACATTATTGATGATAGCGTTCCAATCGGTAAAGACGATAGCGAAAATGTTGAAATTCAGCGTTATGGCGACCCGGTTGTTCCTGATTTCGAAGTTCCATATCACGTTGATATTATGGAAAATCTTAATGGTATCGACTTAGACAGTGCAAGAAAGACAAGCGGTAACGGTTTCTACTATCTTTGTGGCGATATTGCAAGATTACATTCTGCAATTCTTTCTTATGCACGCGACTTTATGATTGACCGCGGATTCACTTATTATATTCCACCATTTATGATTCGTAGTGACGTTGTTACAGGCGTTATGAGTTTCGCAGAAATGGAAAATATGATGTATAAAATTGAAGGTGAAGACCTTTACCTTATCGGTACAAGTGAGCATTCAATGATTGGTAAGTTTATCGACAGTTTTACTCCTGAAGATGAGCTTCCAAAAACACTTACAAGCTACTCCCCTTGCTTCAGAAAAGAAGTTGGCGCACACGGTATTGAAGAACGTGGCGTTTACAGAATTCATCAGTTTGAAAAGCAAGAAATGATTGTTGTTTGTAAGCCGGAAGAAAGCATGAAATGGTATGACGTACTTTGGCAGAATTCAGTTGATTTCTTCCGTTCACTTGATATTCCTGTAAGAACTCTTGAATGTTGCTCAGGCGACCTTGCAGACTTAAAGGTTAAGAGTTGCGACGTTGAGGCATGGAGCCCACGTCAGCAGAAATATTTTGAAGTTGGCTCATGTTCAAACCTCGGTGATGCTCAGGCAAGACGCCTTGGAATCAGAGTTAAATCAAAAGATGGTAACTATTTCGCACATACACTTAATAATACTGTAGTTGCACCACCAAGAATGTTGATTGCATTCCTTGAAAATAACTTGAATGCAGACGGTAGTATTAACATTCCAAAACCATTACAGATGTATATGGGTGGAAAAACAAAGATTGAGAAGTAAAAAACTCATTTGAGAGGGATATACAAATGAAAAACACACTTATTAAAGTAATCAGTATTTTAATGGTACTTGCTGTGATTCTTACATTCGGTGCTTGTAAAGATAACAATAATTATGAGCAGATCGGTGATGTTTCAACAACAGAAAAAGAAGAATCAACAACAGAAAACAACGAATTGCCAGAAAATGTCAATCCGCTTACAGGTAGAGCAGATTTGAGTAATAGTGCAATCGGAGCAAGACCAATCGCAATTATGGTTGAAAACTCCCCTTCTGCAAGACCACAATGGGGTATCACAACACCTGATATTGTTATTGAAGGCGTAGTTGAAGGCGGAATCACACGAATGATGTGGATTTATGCCGATGCAGAAGATATTCCAAAGAAAGTCGGCCCAACTAGAAGTGCTCGTCACGACTATGTTGAAATCGCAAAAGGTATGAATGCTATTTTCGTTCATTGGGGCGGAAGTGACGAAAAAGGATATACACTTGCTTATCCTACAATCAAAAACCTTGGTGTAAATAATATTGATGGTATGAAGTATTCAGGTACATATTTCTTCAGAGATACAACAAGAAATACAAGTTCTGAACACAGAGGTTGCACAAGTGGTGCAAATATTATCAACGCAATCTCAAAAATCGGTTACTCAACTAAACAGACAGTTAAAGATTGGGCACCATTTAAAGTAACAACTGATGGTGCGAACACTGTTTGGGGCGACCAGAGTGTAACAGGTCCATGCTCATCAATTACAATTACTTTCTCATCAGGTTATGTTCATACATTCAAATATGATGCAGATAGTAAGAAATACGTAAATTATCTTAATAATAAGGTAATGACAGACGGTAACGACGGCAAACAGATGGCTGTTGAAAACGTAATCGTTATGTATACACCAATCGCTACACTCAATACAGGCAAAGGCCATAAAGAGTGGAATATGGAAATTACTAACGGCGAGGGCTGTTATGTATCAAACGGCGTAGGTCAGAAGATTTACTGGAAGAAAGACGGTAAATCAAGCGCACTCAAATTCTATGGCGTAAATGGTCAGGAATTAACAGTAAATCCTGGTCAGACATGGATTGGTGTTGTTCCACAAGAAAACAGAACAACAATTACTGAGTAATAAAGAGGGGTCTCTCCCCTTTTATATAAAAATCCTTAATGGAGGAATTATTATGGATAAAAAAATTATAGCAGTAGCCCTTGTGCTTGTGCTTATGGTAACTGCATTTGTAGGTTGTGGTCAAAAATACAAAACAACAAAAGTTGGTGACGGTGAATATCTTCTTCAAACTGACAGAGAAGGCAATACAATTATCAGAGAAGAAGGTATTGTTGCAGTTGTTACAGACAGAGAAGGTGAAATCCTTACTTATCAAAACGGTGAAAATCAGACATATTATGTTCCAATTCCTGGTTCACTTGTAATTGATGGTGTAGTTCGTGGTGACAACTTCAAGTTAAACATTCTTGATGGTTGGACATCAACAGACCATAACAAAATTATAAAAGATAAAACTAATAACAATTGCTATATTCAATTTTCTAAAATAATTAATGAGTTTGAGAAGGATGAAAATCTTGGCACATATCTTGAAGAAGTTGATAAACAAAACGAAAAAATAGCTGAAGCTTTTTCAAACGAAGAAACAATGAACAATCTTATTAAAGATAACCCTGATATAGCAGCACTTAAAGGAAGTAAATATACTATCGAAAAAAGCGATACGGTTTTAACAAAAGATAGTATACATTGTCAAGTTCGTGTTCATAAAATCGTAGATAAAGAGGGAAAAGTGGTTCACTATATAGAGAATTATTACTTTGTGTCAGACAAGTCTGTATATAAACTTGATTTTGCCTGTGTAGGTGGCGAAGGATACGACGAAACATTCAATTTTAAAGCATATGCTAATGAAAACTTCACATTTGTAAAATAAAAAATATAAGTTATGGCGAGGTTACAGTACCTCGCCTTTTTTTGTTAAAACGATATAAACTGCTTTTTTACTTATACTTTCAAAATTAACAACATTTTGTCTAATTAAAAACGAAATACCCTACATGTTGTATTTTGGTAGAGATGCAGCAAAAATGATAGACAAAAATACAAAAAATGTTCAAAAACAACAACTTAATAGACATAAAGTTCAGTAGTTAACAAATAGTTCACGATTTCGGCATTATCACAAAAATTTTTGTTGTCTTTTTGCACAAAAGTACTAAAAGAAATTTGTTTGTATTAGAAAAAAAGCAAAAATTATGAACAAAGTATTGAAATTTTTGAAAATAGTTTGTATAATTGGTATAACCATAGGAATGGTGTAATGGGGCGAAGTGTCTTCTTTTTTAAGAAGTACGCTTTTTGGAGCCATTACGATACACATCCCTAAGGTAATAACTCGGGTGTGTATCATCAGTCTTCCGCCGTGCTTTTTTAGAATTAATTAAGCGGAAGCGGTGGAAGCAAAGTCCGGGTAAATCAGAGTTCTTTTGCCGACCTCTGCCGAATGTGACTTGAATTCACACGGCTAGGTCAGAGAGTGAAGCAATCGTGCTCTCTAAACAATATCGCCTCTCCCATGGCGATGCAAAAAAAATAATGGGGAACTATTTACCTTGCATACATTATATATAGTGTGCAAAATTTAATAGGAGGAAAAATTATATGAAAAAAATGAAAAAATTGTTAAGCGTTCTCTTAGCAGTTGTTATCGCTCTTTCATGTATGTCAGTTATGGCATCAGCAGCAAAGGCAAACTATAAGACAGTTGCTGACCTTGATACTGCTAAAGCATATTCACCATATGGTCAAGTAACACGCCTTTCAACTGAAGAGCGTGCTTCAATTGTCTTGGACTTCCTTGACAACGTGCTCCCAGGTTTAAACATTAACATGGGTAAACTTTTCGACATTTTGGGTCTTTCAATCACAATTGACCTTACATCAGTAGACCAGCTTTGCTATTCTTTCGATACAATTAAGGGCGTGTTAAACTCAGATAACTTTCTTACACAGATTCTTGTTGGTATCGTAAAGGGTATTGTTAACCTTGGTGTTCTTGAAAAGGTTTCTTTTGCTGATTGGGATACAGGAATGAAGAGAGCCGAAGTTAATCAGCTTAAAATCTTTG
This sequence comes from Clostridia bacterium, assembly GCA_017631955.1. GTDB lineage: Bacteria > Bacillota > Clostridia > Oscillospirales > Acutalibacteraceae > Fimenecus. The sequence goes on along the minus strand of JAGBSJ010000005.1, from coordinate 87,174 downwards.
AAGAACTTTTTGCCCTTCTTGATGCAAATGGTTCAAAAGGCGTAATTACAGACGTTTTATCAAATGGTCTTGACCTTGGTATCATTGGTGGTATGATTCAGGGCCTTGATACTTCAGAAATCAACAAAATAGTTACTGGCCTTCCTGCTATGATTAAAGGTCTCGTATTCCCACTTATCGAAAGATGGGACGACACACTTTCACTCATTAAGACTTATGACGGAAGAATTACAGGTAACGGTAACGTTGAAAACACAGTTAATGAAAGAGTTAAGAAGCTCTTCAGCGACAATATGTCAATCACAACTGTTAAGTATGATGCTAATGGTGAGATGACATCTGAACATAAAGGTATGCCAATCTACACAACAGTTCCTGGTGCACCATCTAATGACAGCCCAAGATGCTATTACTATCAGAATGGTAATACTCTTAAGATTTATCACATTGTTGACCAAGCTGAAGCAGATGCATCAGTAAAAGCTAACAAAACAGACTCAACAGTAAAAGTTCTTACAGCTTATACATATGTAGAGCAAGAAGAAACATACTACCTTGAACAGGAAGTACCGGGCAGCGAAACATATGTTTGGAAAACATTTGAAGTTGATGAAGATGGCGAATTTGTACTTAATGAAAAAGGTGAGAAGAAAGTTCTTAGTACTCTTAAGTGGTACAATGACGACTCTAAACTTCTTAGAGGCGACTTCGATGGTGACGATTTTGACCTTGCAACAATGAGTGCTGGCGACCTTCTTTACAAATTCATCCCTGCATTGTTTGAAGATTTAGCAGTTGTTGTTGTTAACGGTTCACTTAAGAAGATTCTTGCTGAATTCTTCGGTGCAAGATTCGAATATATTGGTGATATTGGTAGCGATGAAGTTAATGCTCTTCCAGATTCTTCAAACGCAATGTTTACAGAGGAACAGGGCGACTATGCTTTCGAATGGTCAGATTACCTTGTAGTTGAAGATGCTGAAAATGGTGATAGACATTATTGGCGTTATGAAGACCAGATTTGGGTTGCTGACCTTTCAAGAACAAATAACTATTTTAATATCATCGACTGGAATTATAACATTGATGGCAACTTCATGGAAGGTTTGATTCCTACAAGTGATGATGATGCATCAGAGAGACTTCTCCTCAACCTTAATGACTTCCTTGTTAAGGTTGCAGAAACAGTTGTTCTTCCAAGTGCAAATACAGTAGACAAATCAGGTGCTCTTACTGGTGAAGACGCAAATAGAGATTGGACTCGTCCAGCATTTACAAAGGGCGGCAACTCAAACCTTGTCAACAACCTTAAGGCAGCTGCTCAGGCAGTTATTAGTCTTGCTCCGGAACACATCTTTGGTTCAGATTATGCAACTAACGAAAGATGCTACTATGACCTTCTTGTGTCAGAAGATAATGACACAGTTCTTACAGGTATCGCAGCAATGCTCGTTGATATCATTATGCCTTCAATGACACTTCCTGGCAAATCAGACATCATTGCTTCAGGTGCTAAAGTTGGCGCAATTCTTGCAGCAGTAGTTCGCGAATTCGCAGCTTACCTTACACCAGAATACAACTATGATGCTCTTATTTACACAGACTTCGGTGCAACAGACGGCGTTAAGAACTTTGTAACAGGTAAAGACAGTGGATACTGGTTCGACGTTATCCTTACAATGGGTATCAACGTTGGTTTTGAATACATCCGTGCATTTGCAGATATGGGTGAAGATTCAGCAGAATGGACATCATTCGTAGCATACTCAGGTTACAAAGTAAACGGTGGCGCATATACAGAAGCAGACCTTAAACTCACATCAGCTGTTAATTATTGGGAAGGTATGCTTGACTACGTTGTAGACTGGGCCCTTACAACAGATAAAGAATGGGCTTGGAAGATGGGTAAATTTGTTGACTATACAGGTACAGTTAACCTTAGTGCAGCTAATGACCCATGGGAAAAGATTGACAGCATTCTTTTCGGTCTTATTCCATTCGATGAAATTCTTACAATCGAACCAAAAGAAGGACAGACAAAATTTGAACACTTCCTTCGTGATGACCTTATCCTTGGTCTTGTTGACCTTAAGTGGGATCACCTCATTAACACAGTTCAGTTCAATGGTGCTAATAAGTATTTCAGAACAGCTAATGTTCTTGACCAGCTTGCAAAACTTATTAAGAGTATTGTAAATAATCTTCTCGAGAAAATTGGTTCATACTCTGCTACTGAACGTTACTCATTTATTCCTGCTGCAGTCACAGACTTTGACTCTCTTGCAAATCAGAGTAACATTGCAACATTGGCGACAGATTTAGTTTCACATCTTCTTGATGCATACAATAATGGTCTTTTAGATGTTGCTCTTCCATTCCTTAACATGTTCCTTGGTTGGAAGACAGATGCACAGCAACTTGCAGACCCAGCTATTGCTTTATCATTCCGCGATGGTAAAAACTTTGCATACCAGTGGAATCCAAACACAAATAAGGACACTGCTGTTGGCGAAGCAATGAACGCAACATACATTAAAATTACTAATAACTCAGCAGGTATGCTTGAGACACACAGAAATTCTTCTGTAACAGACCATGCATACGATATTGAGATTAAGAATGTTACATCTGATGCAACTAAGAATAAGCTTACCTTTAATTATGATGAAACAATTTCTCCTTATGAAATGGTTCAAATTGAGGTTGCTGGTACATATAACGGTGAAGAAGCTGTTACAGTAACAATTGAATATGAATATGTTGGTAAAGATGGTCAACCAATTGGTGGAAAACAGTACACATCAGTTTCATTCCTTATTTCAAATCAGAACCCAGACACTAGTGTTGCTGGACGTAAAGATGGTGACGATAATAACGATAAAACTGGTACAGATGCTTTTGGTAGATATCAATTTACTGAAGACATTTATAACACAGTTGTAAATTATCAGCCAAATATCTTCTATGTTGCTGCCACATCAGGTAACAGCGCGAAATCACTTGGTACTATTGCTGCTCCTGACTGGGATGGAAACTGTGAAGCAAACAGAACATACTATTATATGGACGAAAATGCTCAGCAGTACTTCGATTTCAGAGCTGCTGATGCAGACGCAGGTTGGGCAAAACAGCTTGATAATGACCAAAATAAATCAACACGCGGTTACCTTTATAAAGCAAAATCTGGCGTAACAGCTGACACAGAAATCCCTTATGGTGCATACTATATGGGACGTATCGCAGTTGCTTATGGCTCACATAATATTCGTTATGAAATCACATTCGTTCATTACAACGACCATGATATCGGCACAATTTATGAAGAAAATAAGAACAATGGCTATAATGCATATCAGGGTGTTGACGCTGCTACTTATGAAGCTTATAGAACAGCATGGAATAAGATTGTTTACCTTGCAACATACCCAATGATGACTGAAGCTAACGGCCACGCATCAACTGACTACGTTGCAACAATTCAGCCACAGATTCCTGATGCTATTACAGCATTCGAAGCAGCTAAAGAAGCATATGAAACAGCTCTTGCTGAAGCAGATGCTAATGCATCAGCTGGTGCAGATGCAGATATACCTTCACAAATTGTAGCTCTTCAGAAGGAAATTGATAACGACTTTGATACTAAAGTTGTTGATGGTAAGGAAGTAAATAACAAAGAAATCAACTTCCAGGACTATGAATACTATGAATACTTCAACTATCAGGATATTAAGGTTGCAGCTGAAAATCTCTACCGCACATATCTTGCTCCTGAAGTTATGGACACATACTATATCATGGGTTCAGGCATCCGTGAAGAAGAACTTAACTATGTAATCGGTTATGAAGCAAATCCAGTTGTTAAAGCTGCTATTGAAGCTTCAAGAATGGAAAATGACAAAGATGCAATCAGTGCATCACAGGCAGCACATGATGAATGGGAAATGCCTGTAACAACAAAACTTGTTACTGAAGACTTCATATCACGTCTTGCTTACTACAAGCAGTTCCTCTTCAATAACAGAGAAAATGCTCTCACTGAAGAAGCTGACCATATGTACTTCCTTGAAAAGGAAATCGCTTACATTGATGCTCAGGGTCTCGACGCAGCAGACTATGAAGCAGTAACATGGGGCAGATTTGCTGATGCTCTTGAAGTAGCTAGAACAGTTGCAGCTGGTGAAGACGAATTCTCAGCATACAACTCAAGAATCTATGATGTTAAGTACAACCTTATGGTTGCTTACAAACAGCTTCTTGCTAAGGACGCATCACTTATCGAAGCAGGCGGTACAGCAGAACTTGATGCAAATATTGTTATTGCAAACGAAATCTTTGCATCTCTTGCAGCTGGCGACGGCGTATGGACTCTCAAAGAAGGCGTAGATGCTGATGAAGCATACGCAGAACTTCTTAAAACACTTGGTTATAACTATCAGGCAGTATATACTAAGCATGATGCTGAAGTTAAGAGCGGCGAAAAGGAAGCTGGCGAACTTAAGGTTAATGACGACGGCACACCAATGATGTTCAACCTCTATGCTGATTCAGCTCTTGAATACTCAGAAAATGACCGTCCAAATAAAGCTGGTAACAAGGCAAAAGTTGACGCAGCTAACGCAGCTCTTGTAGCAGCTATGGCAAACTTCGAAAAAGCAGTAACAGACGTTGAATTTGAAGGCGTTGACGGTGGTCTCGTTAAGGATACTACTGAAGAAGGCGCTGACATGTCAACAGGTTTCGTTTATGGTATTGAAGTTGGCGCAACAGACGTTGACAAATACTTCACAACAAACGATACAGGTTCTATTGAAGTTGTAGCAAATGCAACAGGTAAAACAAATGGTACAGGTGCAACTCTTGTAGTTAAAGATAAGAGCGATAACGTTGTTGGTGAATACATACTCGTAGTATTCGGTGACGTTGACGGCGACGGTGCTCTTTCAGGTACAGACGCACTTTACATCAAACAGTATGCAGGTGGTAATGCTGGCAGAATTTCTGAAGAAGCTAACTTACTTGCAGCTGACGCAGATAACGACACATCAGTATCAGGTACAGATGCGTTGAAGATTAAACAGTTCGCAGGTGGTAATGCATCTGCAGTTTCACAGGCAAGATAAGGAGGTCTTTCCACATGAAAAAAGCAATGCGCATTTTTTCAATTGCGTTAGCTTTGGTTTTAATGTGTACAGCTCTTGTTATTCCAACTAGTGCAGCAGATGTTAATGTAAAATTCGAAATGAGTTTAGCACCTGTTGTTGGTGAGGTTGACGAGGCTGGCGTAAAATCAGAGGACGCTGGTATTTACAAATTAACTATCAACTTAACATCAGACTGTAGAATGGCTACTGTTATTATGGACGTTAACTATGATGACAGTTTGTTTGCTCCAGTTGACTCAAACAATGGTAGCATCAACTACGAATATGTTTGTGACCCTGAATTCCCAACAGTTGCAATTTTCCCATTGGGACAGCTTACAGACACAAACATGTACAACTCTGCAGGTAATGTTGTAACAAGCCGTGGTCAGTACTACGGTGGTGGCCACAAAACAGGTTCTTTTGAACTTAAGGCTGACTATAAAGCATCAGGTACAGTTCTTTTAACATACGAAATTGGCGACAAAACATTGATGCCAGGTACAATGGAAAATGAAGGATTCTGCGAAATTTACTTCAAAGCTCTTGTAGCTGACGTAGAAGGCGCACAGTTCTCATTTGGTGCAGGTACATCAATTCAGGACTCAAAATCAATTGGTTATGACTCAACTCCAGTTGCAGGAAAATTCTTCTCAATGACAGCGTCAAACCCAGTTAATATTTTGCCAGTATCTGATATCTTAACACCTGATTACACATACACAGCTCCAGCAGCTCCTGAACTTTCAGTTAGCTGGTTCAAGAACCAGATTAGATTCGACCTTGACAAGGAAGGCGTTTATGCTAACCAGTTTGACTATCGTATTGTTGGTCAGTTTGATAACTTCGAAGAGATTTTTGCTGACCTTAATGATGCTAAAGCAAAGATTACTGACGTTGGTTATGTCTTCACAAACAGTGAAGTAATGGACGTTGAAGCTGCTAAAGCTCAGGTTGAAGGCGGAGAAGTAGTATACTCACAGGTTAAAGACTGTTACGTTTCAACAACATTCGAAGGCACAGATTATGCATTCGCATGCTTCGTTTCTAACATTGCTGATACCGACGCTAACAAAGCAGCAACTCTTTATGGTCTTGGCTATGTTATCTATGAAAACGCTGACGGTGAAACAGCATACGCATATTACGATGCAACTCTTAATGTAGGTGCATTATATAATCAATACAAATAATCTCTATTAGTTTTTGAGATTAAAACAATTATTAATTTATAATGTACTTATTTGAAAGGAGTTAACACGAATATGACACGTGAATATATGACACCAGATTTCGATGTGACAGTTTACGAGATTGAAGATGTTATTACTCTTTCAATCGGTGAAGGCGCAGTCGACGGTGGTAATGACGGTTGGAACGGCTAATCCGTTTCTAGAAAAAAATATTTTTCCCCGAGGGTAACCCCCTCGGGTTTTTTGCGTTAAGAAAACGATTCGGGGAATCGTTTTTAGCAAAAAGCATAATGTAAAATGGATTTTAATATTATGAATCTATAATTTTTGTCTTTTAGCAAAAAGCCCAACGAGAATAATCCTTTTCGTTGGGAGTCTATATATTTTGTTCTGTTTCACAAATTATAGTTTGTCTAGTTCATTAAAGGCATATATTTGGCTCCCCTTGTCAGGGGAGCTGTCAACGAAGTTGACTGAGGGGTAGTAAGTTTATATATTAACTATATCTCCCTCCGTCAACGCTAACGCGTTGCCACCTCATTACTCGCCTGCCGGCTCAGACAGCGCTAATTCGGCATCCACCGGATGCCCGTGCCCTCGTCAGAGGGAGGCAATATATAAATTGCAACGCAGTTCCTTCGTTTTCCGTTTTCCACTTTCTATTTTGCACTTATACCTACAAACTCAAATTTACAAAACTCTTTTCGTTTGCTATTTGAGTATTGCAATAAATAAAATAAAATGGTAAAATGAAATCAAATAATGTTCAGGGGCGGTTGTAATGAAAAATAAAAACAAAATAATCGCAATAGTTGTGGCGGCGGTTTTAATTATATCTGCTTTTATAGTAGGTACAGTTGCGAATACAAATAGCGCTTCAGTTTCAATTACTATTGATAAAACTGAACTTTCAGCAGGTGAAACTGCAACAGTAACAGTAAAATCAACCACTAACTTCCCTGTTGCTACCGCATCAATACCAGTGTTTTATGATAAGACACTGGTTAGTGTAAGCAATATTACTGCAACACTTACTGATTATGCCATATCGAATGTAACAACTGATGCAACTGCAACTGACAGTTCAAAAATATATGCAAACACAGAAATTGATAGTTCAAAATACGGTTTTGTTCTTGTTACATATATTGGCGGTGCAAATGATACAGTTGCAACCGTTGAAGAAGCGACAATTCTCATGTTTACAATTACTGCAAAGACAGATATGACAGGTAATGCTCTTATAAAATGCATTACTGAATCAGCAAAAACAGAAGATAATGTTGCAGGTATGTTGTATTTTGGTACAACAACTAGCGGAACAAAAATAACATCAATCCCTGAAAATGTTGAAAACGTGAATCTTGAAAGTGCTTCATCTTCAATTATGATTGTGGATGGTGATGCAGAGCTTATCGCTAAAGACGGCAAATCCCCTGTAATTGACAAAGAAAACAAATATGTTTATGGAATTACCCCTGGTACAGATATAGAAACCTATTTTACAGTTAAAAACGGCACCCTTGAACTTGTTGCCAATTCAGCGGGCTATAAAAACGGCACAGGTGCTACAATTAATGTAAAAAATTCAAGTGGCGCAGTAATTGATACATATACAGTTATCATTTTTGGCGATGTGGATGGTGATGGTGTTCTTTCGGGCACAGACGCTCTCTATATCAAGCAATATGCAGGTGGTAATATCGCAAGAATTAGTGAAGAGGTAAACTTAAGTGCTGCAGATGCAGATAATGATGCAGTTCTTTCAGGTACAGACGCTTTGAAGATTAAGCAGTATGTAGGCGGTAATGAATCTGCTGTTTTACAAATAAGATAATTTGTAAAAAGAGTGGAATGATATATTTTTAGAAAAAGCAGTTCTTCGGAACTGCTTTTCGCATTTCTACCGAATCCCATCTTGACATTGTGTTCATTTTTGTGTAAAATATAAAAGATAGTATGGGAAAATAGTATTTCTATACTCATTCACCTTAATTTCATTACATATTTTTGATATATCTTTTGAAATTAAATATTATTTAAGGAGGGAACGACATAATGGAACCTATTACCATTATTCTTGCCGTTGTCTCTGCTGTTGTATTTGGAGTATTGGGCTTCGTTGTTGGTAACCTTTATCGTAAAAAGGTTGCAGAAGCAAAAATCGGCTCCGCTAATGAAGAAGCATTAAGAATTGTTAATCAGGCAGTGCAATCTGCTGAAAGTAAGAAAAAAGAAGCTATTCTTGAGGCGAAAGATGAAATACACAAGTTAAGAAGTGAAGTTGATAAAGAACTTCGTGAAAGACGCGCAGAGGTACAAAGACAAGAAAACAGACTTAATCAAAAAGAAGAAAATCTTGACAAGAAAACTGAAAACCTTGAAAAGAAAGAAGAACTTTTAGCCGAAAAGCTTAAAGCTGCTGATGCTAAAATGGAAGAAGTTGAAATGCTTAAACGTAGCCAACTTGAAATGCTTGAAAAAGTTAGTGGCTACTCAAAAGAACAAGCAAAAGCACTTCTTATGCAAGAACTTGACGAACAACTCACTCACGAAAAAGCACTCAAAATTATGGATTTTGAACAGAGAACTCGTGACGAAAGCGACAATCTTGCACGCGAAATTATTTCAGGTGCTATTCAGCGTTGTGCGGCCGACCACGCTGCTGAAGCAACAGTTTCAGTTGTTGCTCTTCCAAATGACGAAATGAAGGGTAGAATTATCGGCCGTGAAGGTCGTAACATTCGTACTCTTGAAACAATTACAGGTGTTGACCTTATTATTGACGACACTCCTGAAGCAATTACAGTTTCAAGTTTTGACCCTGTTCGTCGTGAAGTAGCACGACTTACTCTTGAACGTCTTATTCAGGACGGTAGAATTCACCCTGCTCGCATTGAAGAAATGTTTGAAAAATCAAAGCGTGAGGTTGAACAGACAATTAAACAGACAGGCGAACGCGCAGTTATTGATGCAGGCGTTAATGGTGTGCATCCTGAACTTGTAAAACTTCTTGGTAAACTTAAATACCGTACAAGTTTCGGTCAGAATGTGCTCAACCACTCACTTGAAGTTTCATACATTGCAGGTCTTATGGCACAAGAGCTTGGTGCAGACGTAAAACAAGCTAAACGTGCAGGTCTTCTTCACGATATCGGTAAAGCACTTGACCGTGAATTCGAAGGCACACATATTGAACTTGGTGTTGAAGCGGCTAAAAAATACAAAGAAAACGACAAAGTTGTTCATGCTATTGCGGCTCACCACGGTGAAATCGAAGCAAAAACAATTGTTGCCGTACTTGTTCAGGCAGCAGATGCTATTTCAGCGGCTCGCCCTGGTGCAAGACGTGAAAATGTTCAGAACTACATCAAGCGTCTTGAAAAACTTGAAGAAATCGCAACTTCATTTGAAGGCGTTGAGAAATCATTCGCTATTCAGGCAGGTCGCGAAATCAGAATTATGGTTAATCCAGACCAGGTATCTGACGAAAAGATGGTTATTGTTGCTCGCGATATTGCAAAGAAAATTGAAGACGAGCTTGAATACCCAGGTCAAATCAAGGTTAATATTGTTCGCGAGAACAGAGTTATTGATTTCGCTAAATAATAATTTTGCTAAAAATGCCCCGTTGTCTTTCGGCTTCGGGGCAAAATAAATTAAATCCATATATAGAAACGGTGTGCTTATGTCACGCAACATTAAAATTCTTTGTGTCGGCGATGTTGTCGGTGCCAATGGATGCGAGTTTTTACGAAAAAAACTTGCAGATTTTAAAAAAGAAAACAATATTGATGTTTGTATTGTAAACGGTGAGAATTCTGCAGTAGGCAACGGCATGTTACCAAACTCCTGCAACAGTATTTTTACAAGCGGTGCAGATTTTATTACAGGTGGTAACCACTCTTTCAAACGTCGTGAAATTTACGAATATCTTGACCGCGCAGAAGCCGTAATTCGCCCTGCAAATTTTGGTGACGGAGTATGGGGTAAGGGCTACGGAATTATTGACAAAGGCGCCTATAAGGTAGGCGTTATAAACTTACTCGGCAGAGTTTGGCTTGAAGGTCACTCCGACCCATTCGAAACTGCCGAAAAACTTATTGATGAACTTAAAAAAGAAACGAAAATCATACTTGTTGATTTCCATGCCGAAGCAACTGCAGAGAAAAAAGCCCTCGGTTATTTTCTTGATGGCAAAGTGAGTGCGATTTTCGGTACACATACACACATTCAGACTTCGGATGCGCAGATTATGGCTGGCGGTACAGGTTATATTACCGATTTAGGTATGACAGGTCCCGAAGAATCAGTACTGGGTGTGAAAAAAGAAATAATTATTGAGAAATTCAGAAAAGGATTTGCCCCTATGTTTGAAACTGCGGACACCCCTTGCTTTATGCAGGGCTGTGTTTTCACTATTGACCGCGACACAGGAAAAACTGTTGAGGCAACCTCGATTACAGTGAGGTGACACAATGAAAAGTGCATTAAAAATAATTGCATTAATTTTATGTGTTACTATGCTCTTTTCTGCTTGCGGTGGTAATAATCCAACAACGAATGAGCCATCAACAGATGCTCCACAAGACAATATTGCAACTTCTAATGGTGAAGAAACCGCAAAAGGTGACGGAGTAATCGCCTTGCCTTATAACGAGAGTGACGGAGTTAATCCTTATTTTGTAAAGAGCAACGAAAATATTTATATCTGTAAAATGCTTTTCGACTCACTTTTTACGGTGGATGAAAACTACGAAATTGTTCCACAGATTGCCACAAGCATATCGGTCAAGGGAACAACTGCAACAGTGCAGTTGCGAACAGATGCTGTGTGCCGTGGCTCACAACCAATTAACGCTTATGATGTTGTGTATTCTCTTAATCTTGCAAAGGCATCATACGCTTGGGCGGGGTATCTAAACGGGGTTTTGAGTGCTACTGCAAAATCAAAATACACAGTTGAATTCACACTTGATTTTTCCGATGTTTATGTGGGTGCAAAACTTTGTTTCCCAATAACTAAAGAAGGTACTGCCGATATTCAAACTGCAGTGCCAACTGGTAGTGGCGAATACTATTGGCTTGAAAATCAACTTGTGAACAATACCGATAGTTCAAAGAAAATCAAGTTGTATACTATTGATACAAACAAAAGTTCAGAAAATGCATTTAAAATAGGTGCTACAGATGTTTATTTCAGCGACCTTTCAAATTGCGAATATATTGGTGTTACCGGCAAAACAGAAGAAGTAATGCTTAATAATATGGTGTATCTTGGGCTTAACAGTAACAATGGTGCATTGAATAAGTATATAAGAAGTGCAATTGCGGCGCAACTTAACGGTGAAGATGTAGTACTCTCGTCTTATCAGGGGCATGGCAAAGCGGTAAAAATGCCTGTTAATCCAAATGCTAGTTTTTATGAAAAGATTAAGACAGTAAGTGAGCAAGGCGACACCGCTCTTGCTGAAAAAATCATTGACAGATGCGGTTATACTCGTTTTTCTGGAAAAGCAAGAACAAATGGCGCGTATTTATTGTCATTCAATTTAATTGTTAATAAAGATAACAAATATAGAGTTGCAGCGGCATATAATATTGCCGATAACCTGAACAAAATCGGATTTTATGTAAATGTTAGTTTGCTCTCTTTCGCAGATTACAACCAGAGAATTTCTGCAGGAAATTATGATATGTATTTAGGTGAAGTCAAGCTTGACGGTTCAATGGATTTATCACGATTTTTCCGCGGAAATTTAAATGGCGGAATTGATAAATCAGGTAAAGCGGCAACAGATTATTTCCGTTACCGTGCAGGTGAAATTACTGTGGAGGAATACTATAAAATTTTCGCAGAAGAATACCCATTTGTACCTGTACTTTTCCGTAATGGATACTCAGTAACAAGTGCAGATGTGAAAGTGGATTTGTCAAAAAATCCATTTGATTTATACCACAACTTATAATAAGGTGAATTTATGAAGTTTTCCGACGATATTAAGTATATCAAGGGTGTTGGCGAAACTCGTGCAGAGGGTTTTCGCCTCCTTGGTGTGTCAACTGTCGGGGAACTTCTTCGTTTTTATCCTCGCGCTTATGAGGACTGGAGTAAAATTGTTCCTATTTCTCAATGTATAGTTGGTGAAAATGTGTGCATTAAGGGTACTGTTATGTTCCCTGTTAAAAATGAGCGTGTCCGTGGCGGAATGCTTGTTGCGAAAGCAACTGTAACTGACGGTGAAGATGTTATTGCAGTAACATTTTTCAACAACAAATATATTGAAAAAATGCTTAAAAGTGGTGAAGAATATCTTTTCTACGGAAAATTTACGTTAGGTAAATTTGCGGCACGCGAAATGGTGTCACCAATGTTTATAAAAGCCGAGAAAAGCGTAGAAATAAGACCAATTTACCCACAGAATAAAACTATTACTACAAAAATTGTTCAATCGGCGGTGCAGAATGCACTTAATAAAATTGACGAAATACCCGACTATTTACCTGATTATATTATTAAAAAATTTAATCTTGTGTCCCTTGATACTGCACTTCGCAATATTCATTTTCCAATAGATGATACAGATTTGCAGAATGCAAGAAACAGATTGATTTTTGACGAGTTGTTCATTTTACAGTTGAGCTTATTGTCCTTGAAAAAAGATAACTCAACTGTAAAAACAGGCAACATTGTTGCAAAAGATTTTTCCGACGAGTTTTTCTCAGTTTTACCGTTTACCCCTACAAATGCACAAAAAAGAGCGGTAAAAGAAGCTGTTTCTGATATGCAAAGTGGAAAACAAATGAACCGACTTTTACAGGGTGATGTTGGTAGCGGTAAAACTGCAGTAGCCGCCGCAATTGTTTATAATGTAGCGAAAAGCGGAATGCAGTCTGCCCTTATGGCACCAACAGAAGTGCTTGCAACGCAACATTTTGAAACCTTTGAAAAACTTTTTAAAGGCAGTGGAATTCGTTGTGAATTGTTAACTGGTAGCACAAAAGCAAAAGAGAAAAAAGAAATAAAAAATCGCCTTGAAAATGGCGAAATCGATTTAATTATAGGCACTCACGCGCTTATTCAAGATGATGTTGTGTTCAAACAACTTGGTCTTGTTATTACTGATGAACAACACCGTTTCGGTGTAAAACAACGAACAGGACTTTGTGCAAAAGGCGACAATCCTCATGTTTATGTTATGTCGGCAACGCCAATTCCACGAACGTTAGGCCTTATTATGTTTGGGGATTTGAATGTTTCAATTCTCGACGAATTGCCACCGGGCAGACAAAAAATCGAAACATATTCAGTAAATTCAGGTAAGCGTGGCGGAATGTTTGACTACATAAGAAAACACCTTGATGCAGGTTATCAGGCATATATCGTCTGTCCACTTGTTGAAGAAAGCGAAATGATGCAGGGTGTACTTTCAGCAGAAGAATATTACAAAAAAGCACAATTACCGTTTAAGGATTACAAACTTGATTTGCTTCACGGTCAAATGTCCCCAAAGAAAAAAGACGAAATAATGCTTAAATTTAAGAGCGGCGAAACACAACTGCTTATTTCAACAGTTGTTATTGAGGTTGGTGTTGATGTGCCTAATGCTGTTATTATGGTGATTGAAAATGCCGAGCGTTTCGGTCTTTCACAGCTTCATCAATTGCGCGGTCGTGTAGGTCGTGGACAGGCAAAATCCACTTGTATTCTTGTGACAGATGCAACAAGTGACGAAACAATGGCACGAATGAAAATTATGTGTGAAACTACCGACGGATTTAAGATTGCCGACGAAGATTTGAAACTTCGCGGTCCCGGTGATTTCTTCGGTACTCGTCAACACGGTCTTCCTAAACTTCGTATTGCCGACATTTTAACTGATACAAAAATTCTTATGGAAACACAAGAGTTGGCGAAAGAAATTATGGCTGTCGATAAAGATTTCAAAATGACTGACCATCAAAAAATCGGAAGACAAGTAATGAAAAAAGTCTATAGTTTACAAGTTTCTAACACTGCAAACACAATATAATGTGGGGGGTAAAAATTATGTATATTTTTGAACCGATTTTAAGAAAAAACTGGGAAAAAACAGAAAAAAGTGATGCAAAACGAATTGCATCACAGACAGAGCCAGAAGGACTCGTTAAAATCCTTGATATTCCGTATATCGACGACGGTGAAAGAGCACATTTGCTTGATATTTACTACCCACAAGGTACAACTGAGAAACTCCCTGTAATTATTGATATTCACGGTGGCGGATGGATGTATGGTTATAAAGAAATCAACAAAAATTTCTGTCTTAAAGTCAGCGAGAAGGGCTTTTTAGTGGCATCAATCAACTATCGTCTTGCAGGTAATGGTATAAGGTTTGATGACCAGATTCGCGATGTTTTTGCGGCACTTACTTGGCTTAGTGAAAACCTTGAAAATTACCCCGCAGATTTAGATAATGTTTTCTTAATGGGCGACTCTGCAGGCGGACACTTCTCTTGTGTTACAACTGCAGTCAATCTTAACGAAGATATGCAAAAAGATTTTGGTGTTACATATTGTGGTCTTGATTTCAAAGCCGTTGCGGCAATCTGCCCCGCAGTTGACTTGTTAAGTCCAAATCTTATTATGAACATTAATGTACCTGTGCTTTTAGGCGAAAAACATAGAAAGAGCAAATTCAGAAAATATCTTGATGTAGCACAGATTATCTCAAAGGATTTCCCACCTTATTATGTGAATACTGCAACAAATGATTTCCTTAAAAAGCAGTGTTATAAACTTAAAAACTTGCTTGATATCTATAAAATCGAATATAAATTCCATGATTTTAACGAGAAAGAAAACGATAAATATCTTACACATGTTTTCAATGTTATAAACCCATTCTCCCCTGCAGGCGACCAAGCAAATACCGAAATCGCAGAATTTTTCAAAGCAAGAATGACAATTAAAAAATAAAAGAAAACGCTCTCAGTATTAGAGAGCGTTTTTTATATCTCCTCATCATCAATCACTTTTTGTGAATTTATTTTTACACACTTTACAAAAATATCGTGGTCAATTTCATAAGGTAATTCTTTAATTTTTTCTTTTATTCTTGTATGGCGATATTTCAAATCGTGAGCGTCCGTGCCAATTAACTGTGCAAATCCGCGACAAATCATATCGATTGACAACTGTTGTGCAGTGCTACCATTTTTACCTGTAAGGGAGTCAATGTTCACTTGAAAAACAACGTCTCTGTCAAGAAGCTCGTCAATAATATGAAGATTGCGATGAATCTCATAATATCTTTCAGGATGTGCAAGAATTGGTGTGTAGCCACGCTCAATAAGTTCGTCAATCCACATAAGACCGCGTTTGATGTTGAAAGGTCCCAATGGGAATTCACAAAGCATATATCGTGAATTGTTAATTGTAAGGTCGTCAATGTTGCCTGATTTCATAAGCGCGTCACTTAAAAACAACTCTGCACCACGGAGTATAGTAAGTGGAATTTCTTCAACTTGCAAAGCTTTTTGTAATTCGCTGATTTTGTAATCTCGCTCATTAACAAACTCGTCAATGTGGTTATAATTTGCAAAATGCGGGGTAACTACAACTGCTTTATAACCGTTTTCGTATGCCTCACGACACATTTCAACAGATGTATCAATATCGTGCGCACCGTCGTCAATGGCAAAAAGTATGTGGTTATGAATATCTGTCATTGTTCTTGTGCCACCTCCGCTTTTACTTCGGATTTTTCTTGTGGGATTTCTTCTTTATTTATATTATCTTTATGATGGAAAATATGAATAATTCCCTCGTCGTTAAGAAGTTTAAGCATAACAATGGTAATTGGAAGAATGAAAATGCCGATTACGCCAAAAATCTGTGAGCCGATAAACATTGAAGAAATTGTAAGGAAAGCAGGAATTCCAAGTTGAGCCGCAACAAGTTTTGGCTCAATAATCTGTCGGATTACTGTAATGCAACCGTAAAGCACGAAAAGTCCGATTGCAAGTGGGTAGTTAGCGTTGAGGAGTGAGATAACTGCCCAAGGAATAAGCACTGTACCAGTGCCAAGCACAGGTACAATATCAATAATAGCAGTAAGAATTGCAATAACGAAAATATATCCACTATCGTAAGCACCGATAAGTTTCAACAAGAAAAGACCCAATGATAATTCGCAGAATGTAATTGTAATAATAATTCCGTATGCCTTTGCCATTTTGCCGAGAGATGGGAACAAAAGACGCTTTGCACGAACAATTTTTGAACGAGTTTCAGGCGCAAAGAATCCAAGAATAAGTTTTTTGACATTTTCAAAGTCTGCAGTCATAAAGCAACATGTAACAACTGCAACAACAACAGAAACAAGTGTTGTAGGAATTTGTTTTGCAGTGTTCCATATTCCCATAAGTGGAGTAGAAAGTATTGACAAATCAATACTTGTATTCGGCTCTGTTGGAGTAACTTTTGGTTCGGTAAGAGTAGCAAGTTTTTCTCTGACAAAATCCATTACCGTTGTTTCAAGTTCTTCAGGTAAAAAGCCAACTGCGTTTGCAATATAATTCTCAATTTTTTGAACAAGTGCAGGAATATCTTCAAATTGAATCATAATATATTGGAAAAAGCCCTTGAATTCAGAGCCAACCCAAATTGCAATAAGAACAAGCGCACATATGAAAAGTCCAAATCCGAAAAGAACGCTTAAAGCAGAAACCAGACCGCGTTTAAATGGAGTTTTTTTACATATAAAGTTAACGGGTTTCTGTAAAATCATAGCTGCAACAATTGCACAAAGAATAGGAAGAATTGTTCCCAAAGCAAATTTAAAGAAAAGGTAAAAAAGTGCAATCATAATAACAGTATATACGATGTTGATTATAAACTTTCTCTTTTTTTCTGTTCCTGTCATAACTATATATCTCCAAAAAAATAATGTTCAACAATATAATAAACCATTTTTAATTAAGTATCAATTAAAAAGTATAAAATTTGTGTAAATTTTTCTAAAAATTATGTAAAAAATAATGTAAATATATTGTATATTACCCCTTTATTATTGTTGTAATTTGTGATAGAATATTCGAAAGTATATTTTATAATGATTTATTATACCTTTTTTCATGTTCAAGGTATTGGCAAGGAAGTGAAATTTTAATGTATGTTGCAGTTATGGGTTACGGCACAGTTGGCTCAGGCGTAGTTGAAGTGCTTACAAAAAACCACGACAGTATCGTTAAAAGAAGTACACAAAATGAAATGGAAGTTAAATATATTCTCGATTTGAGAGATTTCCCAGGAGACCCTCACGAGAGTAAAATGATAAAAGATTTTAACATTATTCTTAACGATGATGATGTTAAAGTTGTAGTTGAAACAATGGGCGGACTTCATCCGGCATATGAATTTGTTTCATCTTGTCTTAAAGCGGGTAAAAGCGTTGTAACTTCAAATAAAGAGTTAGTTGCTGCAAAGGGTTGTGAACTTTTACAGTTTGCCGCAGAAAACAATGTAAACTTCTTGTTTGAAGCATCAGTTGGTGGCGGTATTCCAATTATCAGACCAATTTCACAATGTCTTGCTGCAAATGAGATTGACGAAATTGCAGGTATTCTTAACGGCACAACAAACTTTATTCTTACAATGATGATTGAAAAGAATATGAGTTTTGAAGATGCATTAAAACTTGCTCAGGACAATGGTTATGCAGAAAAAGACCCAACAGCCGACGTTGAAGGTCACGATGCTTGCAGAAAGATTTGTATTCTTGCATCTCTCTGCTTCGGCAAACACGTTTACCCTGATTCGGTTTATACTGAAGGAATTACAAAAATTACACTTGATGACGTTGCATATATCGGCGCATTTGGTGGTGTAATAAAACTTCTTGGTCGTGCAAAGAGAATGGATGACGGCAAGATTTTCGCAATCGTTTCTCCTGCAATTGTAATGGAGGGCAGTCAGTTAGCATCAGTTAATGATGTTTTCAATGCAATTCTTGTACGTGGCGATGCAACAGGTGATGTTGTATTCTATGGTAAGGGCGCTGGTAAACTTCCTACTGCATCAGCAGTTGTGGCTGACGTTATTGACTGTGCAAGAAATATGGGCAGAAAGAAACCTCTTGGTTGGGGCGAAGCAGAAGAAAATTATGTTGTTGATTATAAAACTGCAGTTAACCCTCTCTACATTCGTGCAGAAGTTACTGACAGAGCAAATGCTTTACAGGACGTTGTTTCAACAATCGGCAAAGTTCAGGTGCTTGAATTCGCAGGATGTAAGTCAAATGAACTTGCATTCGTAACAAGCGCAATGGCTGAAGGTGAATTGACAGAAAAACTTAACAGTATTTCTTCAATCAGCATAAAATCTCTTATCAGAGTAACTGATTATTAATTAAAATAGTATTTATTCCATTTAGGAGGCAATATATGGGACTTATAGTTCAGAAATTCGGTGGTTCAAGTGTTCGTGACGCCGAAAGAGTAATGAATGTTGCCCAGATTGTTACTGATACTTACCGTGCAGGTAATGACGTGGTAGTTGTAGTATCAGCACAAGGCGACACAACAGATGATTTGATTGAAAAGGCATACGAAATCAATTCAAAACCATCAAAAAGAGAAATGGATATGCTTATGGCATCAGGTGAACAGATTTCAATCGCGCTTCTTGCTATGGCTTGTGAAAAGTTAGGTTGTCCTGCAGTTTCTCTTCTTGGTTGGCAGGCAGGTTTTAACACAAGTTCTGCTTACGGTACAGCTCGTATCAAGAATGTTAAAACTGACCGTCTTCGTTCAGAAATTGACCGTCATAACATTGTTGTTGTGGCAGGTTTCCAAGGCCTTAACAAATATGACGACCTTACAACTCTCGGTCGTGGCGGTTCAGATACAAGTGCGGTTGCTATTGCGGCGGCTCTTCGTGCAGACCGTTGCCAGATTTTCACAGACGTTGAGGGCGTTTATACCGCAGACCCAAGAAAAGTAGAAAATGCAAAGAAACTTCAAGAAATCACTTATGACGAAATGCTTGAACTTGCAACTCTTGGTGCACAGGTATTAAACAATCGTTCAGTAGAAATGGCTAAAAAGTATAATGTTGAGTTAGAAGTTCTCTCAAGTCTTAAGAGAGTTCCCGGTACAATCGTTAAGGAGGTTACCAAAATGGAAAAAATGCTTATCAGAGGTGTTACAAAAGATACAGACGTAGCACGTATTTCAGTTACAAAAATCCCAAACACACCAGGTGTTGCTTTCAAACTTTTCGACGTTCTTGCAAAACACAAGATTAATGTTGACATCATTTTACAGTCAATCGGTCGTGACAGCACAAAAGACATTACATTTACAGTTTCTAAGAGCAACGCTGAAGAAACAGTTGAATGTATAAAGAATTTGTTTGATATTGAAGATGAAAATATCATCTGCGATACATCAGTTGCTAAAATTTCAATCGTTGGCGCAGGTATGGAATCTCATCCTGGTACTGCATCAAAAATGTTTGAAGCACTCTATGAAAGAGATATCAACATTGATATGATTGCAACAAGTGAAATCAAGATTTCAGTTCTTATTGACCTTGAAGACGCAGACCGTGCAGTTAGTGCAATCCACAAGGCATTCTTCCCAGCTGAATAAATCTTGACGGATAAAACGATTATAAAAGTGAAGGAGATATAAATTATGACAGACAAATTTGTTAAAGAAGGTCTTACCTTTGATGACGTGCTTCTCATTCCTGCAGAAAGCAACGTTCTTCCAAGTGATGTTGACATTTCAACTCAACTCACAAAGAACATTAAGTTAAACACACCTGTACTCACAGCGGCTATGGACACTGTTACTGAAAGTAATATGGCTATCGCTATTGCTCGTGAAGGTGGTATTGGTATCATTCACAAGAACATGTCAATCGAAGCACAGAAAGCACAGGTTGACAAGGTTAAGAGAAGTGAAAACGGCGTTATCAACAACCCATTCTTCTTATCTCCTGAAAACACAGTTCAGGAAGCAGATAATCTTATGCATCGTTATAAGATTTCAGGTGTTCCTGTATGTGACGAAAACGGTAAACTTGTTGGTATTCTTACAAACCGCGACATGAGATTTATTGCTGATTATAGCGGTAAAATTAAGGATTATATGACAAGCGAAGGTCTTGTTACTGCTCCTGTTGGCACAAGCCACGACGAAGCAAAGAAAATCCTTATGAAACATAAGATTGAAAAACTTCCTTTAGTTGACGAAGCAGGTTATCTTAAAGGTCTTATTACAATTAAAGATATTGAAAAAGCAGTTAAATACCCTAACTCTGCAAGAGATTCAATGGGTCGTCTTCTTTGCGGTGCGGCAGTTGGTGCTACTGCAGACGTACTTGACAGAGTTGCAGCTCTTGTTGAAGCAGGCGTTGACCTTATTACTCTTGACTCTGCTCACGGTCACAGTCAGGGCATTATCAATGCAGTTGCTAAAGTTAAGGCAGCATATCCTGACCTTTCACTTATTGGTGGTAACATTGCAACTGCAGAAGCAACAAAAGCACTTATTGATGCAGGTGCAGACTGTGTTAAAGTTGGTATCGGCCCTGGTTCTATTTGTACAACTCGTGTTGTTGCAGGTATCGGTGTTCCACAGATTACTGCAGTTTATGATTCAGCAAATGAAGCTGCAAAACACGGTATTACAGTAATCGCAGACGGTGGTATTAAATACTCAGGTGAAATCGTTAAAGCTATTGCTGCAGGTGCTTCTGCTATCATGGTTGGCTCACTTGTTGCAGGTTGTGAAGAATCTCCAGGCGAGAGCGAAATCTACCAAGGTCGTCAGTTCAAAGTTTATCGTGGTATGGGCAGTATTGCTGCTATGAACAACGGTTCAAAAGATAGATACTTCCAGGCAAATAACAAGAAACTTGTTCCAGAAGGCGTTGAAGGTCGTGTTCCTTATAAAGGACTCCTTTCAGATACAATTTATCAGCTTATGGGTGGTCTTAAAGCAGGTATGGGCTACTGCGGTTGCGCAACAATCGAAGAACTTAAAACAAAGACTAAGTTTATCAGAATTACAAACGCAGGTCTTAAAGAAAGCCATCCACACGACGTTTATATTACAAAAGAAGCTCCTAACTATTCAGGAAATATATAATTTAAGGATTTTGAAAATATGTTTGCTAATTTAATCGACTCAATCGGATTTATTAACAATACTGACCCTGAAGTAGCAGCTGCTATGGGTCTTGAACTTAAAAGACAACGTGAAAATATTGAACTTATTGCAAGTGAAAACATTGTTTCTCCTGCAGTAATGGCGGCTATGGGTAGCGTGCTTACAAATAAGTATGCAGAAGGTTATCCGGGCAAACGTTATTATGGCGGATGTCAGCATGTTGACATTGTTGAAGATATTGCTCGCGACCGTCTTAAGAAACTTTTCGGTGCAGCTTATGCAAACGTTCAGCCACACTCAGGCGCTCAGGCAAATATGGCAGTTTATTTTGCTCTTATTAATCCGGGCGATACAGTTATGGGCATGAATCTTGCAGAGGGCGGACACTTAACACACGGCTCTCCTGTAAATATGTCAGGTAAATACTACAACTTCGTGCCTTATGGTGTTAATGAAGACGGTTTTCTTGATTATGAAGCATTTGAGCAGAAAGCAAAAGAATGCAAACCAAAGCTTATCGTAGCAGGTGCATCTGCATATCCAAGAACAATCGACTTTGAAAGAATGGCAAATATTGCTCATAGCGTTGGCGCTTACTTTATGGTTGATATGGCTCATATTGCAGGTCTTGTTGCGGCAGGTCTTCATCCATCTCCAGTGCCTTATGCAGATGTTGTTACATCAACAACACATAAGACTCTTCGCGGTCCTCGTGGCGGTATTATTCTTTGCAAAGACGAAGAATTTGGTATGCAGTTTAATAAAGCAATCTTCCCAGGTACACAGGGTGGTCCTTTAATGCATATTATCGCAGGTAAAGCAGTTTGCTTTGGTGAAGCATTAAGTGATGACTTCAAGAATTACCAGCAGAGAGTTATTGATAATGCAAAGGCCTTGGCAGAAGGCCTTACAAAGCGTGGTATTAACCTTGTTTCAGGCGGTACAGATAACCATCTTATGCTTGTTGACCTTCGTTCAGTTGGTATTACAGGTAAAGAACTTGAACATCGTCTTGACGAAGTTCATATTACTGCTAATAAAAACGCAATTCCAAATGACCCCGAAAAGCCATTTGTAACAAGCGGTGTTCGTCTTGGTACACCTGCAGTTACAACAAGAGGTTTGGGTGTAGAAGATATGGACAAGATTGCAGAATTTATTTATCTTTGTGCTACTGATTTTGAAAATCAGAAAGAATACATCAAAAACGGTGTAAGTGACATCTGCAAAAAATACCCATTATACGAATAATAAAACTAAAACCCCACTGCATAGAATTTATAAAAATGCAGTGGGGGATTTATAATGAAATTTATTAAAATGCACGGAGCAGGAAATGACTATATTTACATTGACTGCTTCACAGAAAATGTTGAAAATCCAACAGAATTGTCAAAAATTTTGAGTGATAGACATTTTTCAGTTGGTGCAGATGGAATTGTTCTTATAAAACCATCAAATGTTGCCGATTGCTTTATGGACATTTATAATGCAGACGGCTCAAGGGCAAAAATGTGTGGTAATGCAATTCGTTGTGTTGCGAAATACATATACGACAATAAAAAGAAAAAGCCGGTTATTAAAATTGATACCTTAAGTGGTATAAAACTTGTTGAAATTTATACTGAAAACGGAATTGTTGTTGGCGGAAAAGTGAATATGGGAAAGCCAATTTTTAATGGTCGGCAAATCCCTACACGATACGGCGACAGTATTGTAAAAAACAAAATCATTAACATAGAAAATAAAGATTTCGAAATAACTTGTGTGAGTATGGGCAACCCACATTGTGTAGTTTTTCGCGAAGATATAGATAAATTAGATTTAGAAAAACAAGGCCCACTTTTTGAAAGCCACGAAATGTTTCCTGAAAGAATAAACACAGAATTTGTAGAGATTATCGATAAAGGTAACCTTAAAATGCGAGTGTGGGAGCGTGGTAGTGGCGAAACTCTTGCTTGTGGTACAGGTGCTTGTGCCGTCGCGGTGGCGTCAGTAGTCAACGGATTTTGTGAAAGAAATAAAGACATAAAAATCCATGCAAAAGGCGGAGTTTTAACAGTTAAATGGCATAACAATAACAATGTTTATTTAAGCGGAAATGCAGTTGAAGTGTTCCGCGGTGAAATATAAAAATCCATTATTGGAGGAATAATGATGAAAATAAATGAAAACTTCTTAAAAATTCAGAGTTCATACCTTTTCTCAAATATTGCGAAAAAGGTAAAGGCATATACTGCTGCTAACCCTGACAAACAAATTATTCGTCTTGGTATCGGTGACGTTACCCGTCCGCTTGCAGATGCTTGTATTACTGCAATGCACAAAGCGGTTGACGAAATGGCAGATGAAAAAACATTTATGGGTTATCCACCAGAATATGGTCACGAATGGCTTCTCAATGCAATTAACGATAACGATTACAAAAAATATGGTGTAAATCTTGATAACAGCGAAATTTTTGTGTCAGATGGTGCAAAGAGCGACTGCGGTAATATTGGCGACATTTTCTCAACTGACAATAAAGTTGCGGTTTGCGACCCTGTTTACCCAGTTTATGTTGACACAAACGTTATGAGTGGTCGTTCAGGCGACAAGACAGAAAATGGCTGGACAAATATTTATTATATGCCTTGCCTTGCAGAAAACAACTTTTTACCTGAACTCCCAAAAGAAAAAGTTGATATTATTTATCTTTGCTTCCCTAACAACCCAACAGGTATGGCAGCAACAAGAGATGAACTTAAAAAGTGGGTTGACTATGCAAATGAAAATGGCGCAGTAATCCTTTTTGACTCTGCTTATGAAGCATTTATTACTGAAGATGATGTTCCACATTCAATCTATGAAATCGAGGGTGCAAAGAGTTGCGCAATCGAGTTTAGAAGTTTCTCAAAGACAGCAGGATTCACAGGTGTTCGTTGCGGTTATACAGTAGTGCCGCACGACATTAAGGTTGACGGTGTTGAACTTAACGCTCTCTGGGCTCGTCGTCAAGCAACAAAGTTCAACGGTGTTTCTTATATTACACAAAGAGCAGCAGAAGCTTGTTATAGTGAAGAGGGCAAAAAGCAAATTCGTGAAATCATTGCATATTATCAGAACAATGCAAAGATTATTTACAACGGACTTAAAGATTGCGGTTTCACAGTTTACGGCGCAGTGAATTCTCCTTATGTATGGCTCAAAACTCCTGACGGAATGAGCAGCTGGGATTTCTTTGACACACTTCTTGAAAACATTCAGGTTGTTGGTACTCCGGGCGAGGGCTTTGGTCCAAGTGGTGAGGGTTACTTCCGTCTCACAGCATTCGGCTCAACAGAAAACACAATTAAAGCAGTAGAAAGAATTAAAAATTACTTTTGCAAATAAGTAAAATAAAAGGCGGTCAAACGACCGCCTTAATTTTATGCTCAATTATAAATTCTTTGCCAATTCTTTGATATATGCTTTGAAATCTTCTGCGATTTCTGGGTGGTTAAGAGCAACTTCGCAGTTTGCTTTCATAATACCCATTTTGTTGCCCATATCATAGCGTGTGCCATAATAATCAAGAGCAATAACACCTTTTGTCTGTGCAAGGGTTTTCATAGCGTCTGTAAGCTGAAGCTCATTACCTGCGCCCTTTGGTGTGCTTTCAAGAATGTCAAAAATTTCAGGTGGCATAACAACACGACCGAGAATTGAATAGTTTGAGAAAATTTCTTCCGGCTTTGGCTTTTCAATCATATCAGTACAGTTGAAAACCTTGTCTTCAATTTCTTCAACTTTAAGTGAACAGTATTTTGAAACATCTTTTGTTGGAACTTCTTTAACACCAACAACGCCCTTGCCATATTTTTCATAAGCATCAATAAGTTGTTTTGTAACTGGCTCTTTATCAGAAATGAAAACATCGTCACCATAAAGAATAGCAAATGGCTCGTTACCCACAAAGTTCTTTGCACAAAGAACGGCGTGACCAAGCCCACCTGTTTCTTTCTGACGAAGAAAATATGTATTGCAAAGTTGAGATGGTTCAAGAACAGACTCATAAAGGTCTTTCTTGTCAGGATTTTTGCTTAATTTATCTTCAAGCTCATAAGCGTGGTCAAAATGGTCTTCAATTACGCCTTTGCCACGGTTTGTGATGATAAGTACGTCGGTAATGCCTGACTTTGCCGCTTCTTCAACAAGATACTGAATTGCGGGTTTATCAACAATGTTAAGCATTTCTTTTGGAACTGCCTTTGATGCAGGTAAAACCCTTGTGCCAAGACCTGCCGCAGGAATAATCGCCTTTGTAATTTTCATAATACCAATCTCCTTAATGAGAAATTATTTTATAGTGTCATCAGCATTTCTGCCGCCATAACAATCATATTGTTTGCAAGAATTGCAAGGAATGTAGCGCCCATTGAACAACCGCCTGTCTTGAAATACAAAAGTCGTAACTGATTTGGGTCGGTTGATTCTTTTTTTATTTTTCTTATATTGTTTGTTGTGTGATTATAGTACCACTTGTTTGCTTTAAATCCAACAAAAATCTGAAGCGCAAAAGATAATACACCTTGTGTGAAAACAAGTACGGCACCTGTTTTGTTTTCAAGAATAAAAGTTTTCTGTTCTTCGTAAGCCGAAGCAAGTTCTTCTTCTGAAAGCTCGTTGATTTCTTCAACATTATATTTTGATGTCCATTCTGCCATATCTGTATATAGTTTCTGCACGGACGGAATAAAACTGAATCCAATTGACAACAAAAGTGTTATTGCCAAGAAAATTGCACCAAGTTTATGCATTTTTCTGTAGAAAAACCAGTACGGAGTAAAGAAAAAAGCTGCCCAGTTAAATGATTTCTTGTTCACTTTCCCGCTAAAGAAATTCTGAATATATTTTATCGCATTTATCTGTACAAAATCTGCAACCTCTGCGGTTTCAATATCTTCTTCTATCTGTTTCGGAAATTGTGAAAGAGGATTATTTACCCCCGCGCCGAAAAGTGGCGGAATAGGAATATTCTGTTCATCGAAAACAGGATTTTCTTGTGTTTCGGTTTTTGCTTCTGTAGGAGTTTCTGTTATTAATGTTTCTGCGGGACTCCAACGAAAACCCTCGTTGTGTTTGTCATAGTTTCCACATTCACCATTTTGTTTATAGCAATCGCGGTGATGCGGAGTGCCACACAAAGGACACACAACAATATCATCATCTGTAGAAAAATCCTTGTTACAAACAGGGCAAACCTGATTTGTATATCTGAAATAATTATTACTCATTTTTATACATTCCAACTGTTTACATATTTTTCTTGTTCAGGAGTAAGCACGTCAATTTCTGTGCCCCAACTGTTGAGTTTGCGAAGTGCAACTTTTTTATCAATTTCTTCAGGCACATCAATAACAGATGCAGTTAAACGTTGATGATTTTTAACAATATATTCCGCGCAAAGTGCCTGAATTGAGAAACTCATATCCATAATTTCGGCAGGATGTCCATCACCTGCGGCAAGGTTTACAAGGCGACCTTCTGCGATTACGCTGATTGTTCTGCCGTCAGGGAGTGTGTACCCCATAATGTTGTTTCTCTGCTCTTTGATTTCAACCGCCATTTCTTCTAAGTCTGGAAGATTGATTTCAACATTAAAATGCCCCGCATTACAACAAATAGCACCATCTTTCATATTTTCGAAAGATTTTTTTGTAATAACATCTTTACAACCTGTAACAGTAACGAAGAAGTCACCTTCTTTTGCCGCGTCAACCATTTCCATTACAGAGAAGCCGTCCATTCGAGCTTCCATTGCCTTAATAGGGTCAATTTCAGTAACAATAACTTGTGCACCGAGAGCGTTTGCTCTCATGGCAACACCTTTACCGCACCAACCGTAGCCCGCAACTACAACTTTTTTGCCCGCAACAATAAGGTTTGTTGTGCGGTTAATGCCATCCCATACAGATTGACCTGTACCGTAACGGTTATCAAAAAGATATTTGCATTTTGCGTTGTTTACTGCAATCATAGGGAATTTAAGGGCGCCGTCTTTAGCCATTGAAACAAGGCGAATAATACCGGTTGTTGTTTCTTCGCAACCGCCCATAACATTAGGTAAAAATTCGGGGTATTCGTTGTGAATAAGATTTACAAGGTCGCCACCGTCATCAATAATTACATCAGGACCCGCCTTGATAACCTCACGAAGATGAGTCATATATTCTTCGCTTGTTGCATTATACCAGGCAAAAACATTAAGACCGTTGTGCGCGAGCGCCGCCGCAACATCATCTTGAGTTGAAAGCGGATTTGAGCCGGTAACATACATTTCTGCACCGCCTGCTGCAAGAACTGTGCAAAGGTATGCGGTTTTTGCTTCAAGGTGAATTGAAAGTGCAACTTTTAGTCCCTTAAATGGCTTTGTCTCAGAAAAATCTGCTTCAATACTACGAAGTACAGGCATATGCGCCTTTACCCAGTCAATTTTTCTTTGACCTGATTCATAAAGTGAAATATCACGAATAAGATTCATATTTTTAACTCCATATAATACGTATTATTATTTACCTTATATATTATCACAATGCATATAAAAAATCAATTACAAAAAGATTACGATAGCAACCCTCTTAAAATGTTGACATTAAACTAGTTTTATGAGATAATAATTTGACAATTTGTATTTTTATGTGGAGGAAATTTTTTATGAAATCTACACTTATCAGAATATTAGCAGCTATGATGGCTCTTGTTATGATGGTTTGTTGTTTCACTGCTTGTGGCGACAACACTAACGACCCTGAAATCACAAAGCCAGGCGATGTTGAAAAACCGGTTGATGATGATATTGTTGATTTTGACGGTGTTGATTGGGATGACCCATCAACAACAGGCACAACTACAACCACTACTACAACACAGTCTTCAACAGAATCAACCACAAAGAAACCATCTCAAAATACAACTTTGCCACAGACATCAGGTCAGTCATTTAGTCAGGCAGATGCGCTTGCAGTTCTTGATGCTGCGGGCTATGCTTATGACGCTTCACAGCAAGTTTATTACTCAACACTTAACCCATGGCAGCGCCACTTTGGTTTTGGCGACATTTATGACGAAGCAGCTGCTTATGTTAATATGAGATATACTACATTCAAGGCAGATTTTTCTTATGATGGTCTTCTTTGGCGTCTTCAATGGTGGAAAGGTCAGTATGGCATTCTTGAAGGTGCCGAATTGGGTGTTTACACAAAAGACCCTAACTCAACATCTGAATTCTATGATTGTGCAGACAATGACCACCTTATGGATATGAGCTTTGAGTATTACCGTACAGTAAAAGATTACAACGAGAAAAATATGTTGTTCTATCGTGAGGAGCAACCACACTGGTGGCTCACCGGTTTTAAAGTTGGTTATACAGCAGGTTCAAACAAGAGTGTAGTTAAAGCAACTCTTGAAGCGTATGATGAAGATATGGCAAATGGTATTGAAGCAGGTCTTCGTGCAGTTACTGACAATAAAGGCAATTGGAAGGGCTTTGTTGAATATTCAAAATCAATGCCAGCAGGCACAAAGAATTTCTATAAGAGAAACGGAAATGTGTTTACAGTAGTATGGGTAGATGCAGGTTACGAAAACTACCAGACAGGCGACATTTCTCCTAATGCATAATTAAAATAAATAAAACACCATTGATTTTCATAAAAATCAGTGGTGTTTTTTAGTTTCCAAAAAATAATTTTAAAAAATCGCTTATTACAGTTGAAAAATGCAGTATTTTAGTGTAAAATATACAAACAGACTTTAATTTTTAATGTTTTTTATAAATTTTTTTGGAGGATTTGTATGAATTATACCCTTACAAAGAAACAAGCAAAAGAACTTGTTGAATCAAAACTTTCTCATTTTATCGGCGTTAACCCTAGTGATGCAACAAATGAGCAATTCTATAAAGCAATTTCTCTTATTGTCCGTGATATGATGAGTCAGGGCAGAGCAGAATTCTCAAAAGAGGGCTCTAAAAAAGGAACAAAAAGAGTTTATTATCTCTGTATGGAATTCCTTATGGGTCGCTCACTTAAAAATAACCTTTACAACTTAAACCTTACAAAAGTTTTTGAAAGCGTTTTGAAAGATTACGGCATCAAAATGGACTCAATTTATGATTGTGAACCAGATGCAGGTCTTGGCAATGGCGGTCTTGGTCGTCTTGCGGCTTGCTACCTTGATGGCCTTGCAACTCAAGGTTATGTGGCAAAGGGTTATTCAATCCTTTACGAATACGGTATCTTCAAACAGAAGCTTGTTGACGGTTGGCAGACAGAACTTCCTGATTTCTGGCTTCCTGGTGGCGATGTGTGGCTTGTTCCTCACGAAGAAAGTGCAATCAACATTAACTTTGAGGGCGAAGTTCGTGATGTATGGGAAAATCAGTACCATCACGTTGAAATTGAAAATCCAACAGTAATTCAGGCAGTGCCTTATGATATGCATGTTGCAGGTAAAGATGGTAAAGGCGTTTCAGTTCTTCGTCTTTGGTCTGCAAAAGCACCTGGTCTTGATATGGCTCTTTTCAATCAGGGCGACTATATGCGCGCTATGGAAAGAAACGCTATGGCAGAGGTAATCAGTAAAGTTCTTTACCCTGCAGATAACCACCCAG
This sequence comes from Clostridia bacterium, assembly GCA_017631955.1. GTDB lineage: Bacteria > Bacillota > Clostridia > Oscillospirales > Acutalibacteraceae > Fimenecus. Next base: position 57,043 of record JAGBSJ010000005.1, on the reverse strand, counting down.
AAGGCAAATCACTTCGTCTTCGTCAGCAGTATTTCCTTGTATCTGCATCAATTCAAGATATTGTTCAACACCACCTTCGTGAATTTGGTACAATGGATAACTTTGCAGATAAGGTTGCAATTCATGTTAATGATACTCACCCTACAATGGCAATTCCTGAGCTTATGAGAATTATGCTTGATGAATGTGGTTATGGTTGGGATGAAGCATGGAATATCGTAACAAAAACAGTTGCATATACAAATCATACAGTTATGAAAGAAGCCCTTGAATGTTGGCCCGAAGACCTTTACAAGCGTCTTATGCCACGTCTTTGGCAGATTACAAAAGAAATCGACAATCGTTTCCGTTCTTATGTATGGGAAAGCACTCACGATGCTGACAAAGTTGAGCGCATGGCAATCATGTCAAACGGTGTTGTAAGAATGGCTAACCTTTGTGTTGCGGGCTCACACTATGTAAACGGCGTTTCTGCACTTCACAGTGAAATTCTTAAAGACACAGTTTTCTCTGATTTCTATTCACTTACACCTGATAAATTCACAAACGTTACAAACGGCATCGCTCATAGGAGATGGCTTTGTCAGGCAAACCCAAAACTTACAAATTTCCTTACTGAAACAATCGGAGACGGATTTGTTAAGAATGGTGACGCGCTTCTCGATTTAAGAAAGTATAAAGACGACAAAACAGTACTTGACGAACTTGGCAAAATCAAACGTGCAAACAAAGAAGAATTTGCGAAGTATGTTCTTAAGCATAACGGAATCGTGCTTGACCCTGATTCGATTTTTGATGTTCAGGTTAAGCGTCTTCACGAGTATAAGCGTCAGCAGTTGAATGCTCTTAACATTTTGTCACAGTACCTTGCAATTAAAGAAAATCCAAATGGTGAGTTTATTCCTCACACATATATTTTCGGTGCGAAAGCGGCTTCTGGCTACTTTATGGCAAAGAAGATTATTTCTTTCATCTGTGCACTTGCTGATGTAATCAACAATGACCCTGATGTTAAAGGCCGCCTTAAAGTTGTTTATGTTGAAGATTACAATGTTACACTTGCTGAAAAACTTATGCCTGCGGCAGATATTTCAGAGCAGATTTCACTTGCAGGTACAGAGGCATCAGGTACAGGTAATATGAAACTTATGCTTAATGGTGCAGTTACACTTGGTACAATGGACGGTGCTAATGTTGAAATTTATGAGGCAGTTGGCAACGAAAACATCTACATTTTCGGTATGAGCACACCTGAAGTTGAACAACTTAAAAAGCGTGGTTATGACCCAACAATGTTCTATAATAATAACGCAGAGCTTCACAAGATTCTTGATTTTGCAAATGCAAACGGAATAGGTGGTAAAATGTTCCATGAAGTAACAGCTTCAATCATTCACCACGACCCATATATGGCACTTGCAGACTTTGAAGATTATAGAGCAACTCAACAGAGAATTTCTAAGGACTTCCTTGACCGTGACAACTGGAACAAGATGTCTCTTATGAATATCTCAGGTGCAGGCAGATTTGCAGCAGACCGTGCAATTAACGAATATGCCGCAAACATCTGGAACGCAAAATCAGCCCTTAAAAAATAAATAATAAAAAGCAGGTCAAACGACCTGCTTTTATTTTTGTATAAACTTTATCAACTTATCTTTCTCATTTTCAACTTTACCATCAATTACAGCGTTAAGGCATTTTTCTAATGTCTCGCCGATTTTTTTGCCCTTGAAACCAAGAGCAATCAAATCGTTACCGTCAATGGCAAGGTGCTTTATTGAAAAACATTCTTTTTCATTGATAATTTCGTTTACAATATCTCGAGTTTCTTTATAAAAATCTTCCCCGCGGAAATATTGGGGATTTTGTGCAGAATTATCACAATATTTTATTTCGATTAAGTCAAAAATCAAATCACTACCTATTTGCGACATAATTTTTTTTAGTCGTCTGCGGTCAGGATTTGTCATATTGTTAACCATAATAGGTGAGTCGTGCATTTTTACAAGAGTTACAACTTTATTTTTTGTATCGTTGTCAAAACGAAGCCGAGTCATAATCTTTTCGGTCATTTCTGCACTCTTTTTCGGGTGTGAGTAATAATGTTGCTCGCCATTTTCATCAAAATGTGCCACACTTGGTTTGCCAATATCGTGGAAGAAAAGCGCAAGACGAACTATACTATTCTGGCTACTTTTTTCAACGGCTTTAAGGATGTGAGTGTAAACATCAAAACAGTGATGACGATTTTTCTGCTCAAAACCTATACATTCGCAGATTTCCGGAATAAACACAGTAATAACATCTGAAAATTCCTGCAAAACATTGTAAGCATTCTTACCACAAATAAGTTTAGTGAATTCTTCGCGAATACGCTCTGCCGAAATGTTTTTAAGCAAGTCTTTGCACTTGTGAATTGCATTTTTAGTTTCAGTTTCAATTTCAAATCCCAAAACTGCAGAAAATCGTATAGCACGAAGAATACGCAGTGCATCTTCACGAAATCTTGTTTCTGCATCGCCAATACAACGGATTGTTTTGTTTTTTATATCTTGAAGTCCCCCAACAAGGTCGCAAAAACCATTATCAAAATCGTATGCAATACCGTTCATTGTGAAATCACGGCGCACAACATCATCTGCCAACGAGTCAGAAAAAACTACGCTGTCAGGGTGGCGATTGTCAGAGTAAGTGCCCTCACTTCTGTATGTGGTTATCTCAAGTGGCTCATTATTTATGAGCACAGTAACTGTACCATGCTTTATGCCTGTTTCAACAACTCTAAAATCCGCAAAAACCTGTTTGACTTCATCAGGAGTAGCGTTTGTTGTAATGTCAATATCACCAATGGGTAATCCCATAACAAAATCACGGACACTACCGCCGATTAAAAACGCCTCAAAACCCTTTGATTTAAGAGTTTCAATGGCGGTTTTTGATTCAGGTTTGAAATTATTTGCTTTCTTCATCTAACGCTTTTTCTAATGCCAATGCTAACTGGTCTGGGCATGATGTTGGCTTGAATCCACATTTCATACCTTTAAGTAACTCAATAACTTCTTCGGCAGGTCTGCCCTCAACAAGAGCGCCAATTCCTTTGAGATTTCCGTTACATCCGCCATAGAATGAAACATTTTTTACTATTCCGTTATCGAGTTCAAAATCAATCTGTCGTGAACAAGTGCCACGAGTTTTATATGAATGTGTCATATTATTTTACCTCATAAATTTTATTTGCAAGTGTAACCAATTCTTCCATTGTAAGTGCTTCTGCACGAGCGGTAGGGGAAAGCCCTGCGTTTTCTATTGCAAGTGAAATTTTGTCTTTCCCAATACCCATTCCGCTTGAAACAGAGTTGAGAATTGTTTTTCTTCTCTGTGCAAAAGCCGATTTAATCATTTTAAAGAAAAGTTCTTCATCTTTTACATCATAGTTACCCTTTTTAGTCAAGTCAAGTCCGATTACACAACTGTCAACTTTAGGGCTTGGAAAAAATGACCCGCGGGAAACATCAAAAAGCTTTTTCGCATATGCATAATAATTTACTGCAACAGTAACTGCACCACTTTCTCTTGAACCAACCTTTGCACAAAGACGGTCGCCTGCCTCTTTCTGCACCATAACAATAATTTTGTTGAATGGCAACTTTTCTTCTAAAAGTCGCATAATAACAGGGCTTGTAATGTAGTATGGTAAGTTTGCGCATACAAAAACTTCCATACCCTCAAAATGCTCTTTGATTACTTGTTGCAAGTCGATTTTAAGAATATCACCGTTTATAAGTGTAAGATTATCATACCCTGAAAGTGTATCTTCTAATACAGGGAAAAGGCGTGTATCAAGCTCAACACAAACAACCTTTTCACAGCGTTCAAGAAGTTCTTTTGTAAGAACACCGACACCCGCACCGATTTCAAGCACACCGATTGGTTTATCTGTGCTTTCTCGTACCGCGTCTGCCATTCTTGGACAAACGGTAGGGTTTACAAGAAAGTTTTGTCCTAATCCCTTTGAAAATGTAACTGAATGCTCACCCATAACCTTTTTAATAACTGAAAGGTCTGTAAGCGTGTAATTTTTCTTATCTGACATATTTACTCTTTACCTTACCAAGTATTTTTATACCATCAACAATTTTTTCTTTTGATGGTGTTGAGAAGTTCATTCTGAAACAATTTGTTTTTTCGTCGTTAATCATAAATGCAGTACCGGGTACTACCGCAACCTTGTTCTTGATACATTCTTTAACGAAATCAAGCATATCTATATTTTCGGGGAGTTCGCACCATACGAACAATCCGCCTTCGGGACGAACATATTTAACGAAATCGCCGAGTTCGCTATCGATTAAATCGCACATAAGATTGAGCTTTTCACGGTAGATTTCACGTATTTTCTCAATATGAGTATCAACATCATTTTCTGTCATCCATTTATGCACAAGCATTTGTGAGAACACTGGAGTGTGTACATCGGAAGCTTGTTTACCAACAGTCATTTTTGCAATAATCGGAGACGGAGCAACAATGTAGCCAACACGGATACCTGGCGCTAAAAGTTTTGAAAATGAGCCCGCATAAATTACAATTCCATCTTCATCAAAACTCTTGATTGACGGAACATCTTCACCCGAAACTCGCAAATCTCCATATGGGTTATCTTCAAGAATAAGCAATCCGTATTTTTTAGCAAGTTCATAAACTGCCTTACGCTTTTCTAAACTCATTGTAGCGCCTGATGGATTCTGAAAATTCGGAATAGTGTAAATGAATCTTGGATTTACTGCATTCTTGATTGCATCTTCAAGTTTTTCAATGTTCATTCCGTCCGCTTCAACAGGTACACCTGCCAATTTGCAACCATATGAGCGGAAACAGTTAAGCGAGCCGATAAATGACGGACACTCACAAATTACTGTGTCTCCAAAGTCACAAAGTGACTTTGTGGCTAAATCCATAACCTGTTGTGCACCTGAAGTTATAATAAGCGAGTCAAAATCTTTACCGATGTTATATTTTTCTCTAACAAAAGTTGTAAGAGTGTCTATAAGTGGCTTGTAACCTTCTGTAACTCCATATTGCAACGCAGTAACAGGGGAGTTTTCAAAAATTTCTGCCGAAATTCGTTTAACTTCATCTGTGGGAAAAGAAGAAGCGTCAGGGTTGCCTGCCGCAAAAGGAATAACGTCAGGGTCTTGAGTTGCCTTTAAGATTTCGCGAATTGCAGATGGTTGCAATTCTGATATTCTTTTAGAAAAATAATAATCCATCTGTGTCACCTTTGAGAAATATATATACAATTTTATCACATCATATAAATCATTTCAAGAGCGACTAAAATTATATGCATACATATTGCACAACTTATAAGAGTGTGATAAAATTATAATAGAATGAAAGAAAGGAGGAAATCGGAAATGTTCAGAAATATTATTTCGGAAATTGCAAAAATCAAGAATATTGAGCAGAGTAAAATCAGCGAGGCGTATGAAGCCAAAAAAGCAAAAAATAGTGATAATCCTATTTATCGTGAAGTTGAAGCGGATAGAATACATACAAACTTTATAAGAATTATTCCCGCATCAATTGCACTTTTGATTGTTGAAATTTTTGGTATGCTCTGGGCATTGTGGACCGATGTTAAGTTTGATTTCGGCAAAGGATTTCTGATTTCCTGCTGCGTTTTTGCTTTTGCTTCGGTGTGCTTTATTGTTGCTATTGAGTTTTTGCTTAAATACAAGAAAACGTCAAATCAACAAATGAAGATTATTTACACTTCTTATTGGGTGCTATATACAATAGAAGCATTGTCTTTCTCAGTTATGGAGGCGCTTGACAGACAAACTACAAACAATTATCTGATTTTCGTGCTTCTTATTTCAATACTACCTGTAATTACTCCGTTTACCAAAAATCTTATGCTCATCGTGGCTCTTTATGTGGAGTGTTGCGCACTACTTTTTGCAATGGCAACGCCAACTGACTTAATGGTATGTTTCCTTATAACTGTACTTGGTATGGGCTATTCGGTTATTCATTTTAATCATTATCTTTCAGTAAGTATTGCTAATAAGAAACTTGAGTTCTCGGCTAACGGTGACTTGCTTACAAGTTTTATGAACAGACGCGGACTTGAAAAAGCGGCACCAATACTTCGCAGTTTCTGTAAAAACAATGGTTATGATTTTTGTTTGATTATGATAGATATCGATAACTTCAAGTCATATAATGACCGATATGGCCACCTTGAAGGTGACATTTGTCTTAAAACTGTGTCCGCCTGTGTTAAAGAGAATTTCTCAAGACCTACTGACTTGTGTGTCCGTTATGGTGGTGAAGAGTTTCTTGTTCTTACAGCACAAAAAGATGTTGAAAATTTAGTTGAGCATCTTGAAGACACACTTGAACTCGTTAATGACATTGAGTTAGAAAATACTTATGAGTCTGTTTCAATAAGTGCGGGACTTTATGTTGCAACAGAAGAAGATGCAGATGTGCAAATTGAACGCCTTGTTGAGCGTGCCGATAAAGAACTTTATAATGCTAAAAAACATGGTAAAAACTGTGTAAGTTATAAAGGCGAAATTTATTAAGAGAATAAAAAAGAAGCCACTTCGTATGAAGTGGCTTTTGCTATGTGATTTACTGTTGTGGTGGTTGCATACCCATAAGAGATGACATCATTCCACCGTTTTTCTTTTTAGGTGGTTTGTATGCAGGTGGGTTTTTCATAAGCTCTTTTGCCTTTTTACCTGCAGATGTTGCAAGGTAAGCGTTTACTGCAACAAGTGTTTCATAGAAATCGTCATCAGTAATATACTGACGGCATTTCTGGAGAAGTTCTTTGTCATTGTCGATTTCGCCTAAAATTGTAACAACAACAAGGTCTTGAACATCGTTTGAGCCGTTTTCATAGATTTCACTTAAAATCTTGAAGAGTTTCTTTAACTGTTGAGCGTCGTTTGAACGGATTGTGTTCATAACATAAGCGTTGCCATGATTTACAAAGAAATCTTCACCAAGGAATTCGTCGTATTTCTGGAAATTCTCTTTATATGCATCTTTAAGCTCAGGATAAAGAGTAACAATTCTGCTTGCAAGAGTGTTAGCGTCATAAGCAGTACCATTCTTTGCGGCTGATTTTGAAATTGTCTGTGGTGCTTTTTTTGCAACCTGTTTCGCTTTTTTGCCATGAGATGTTGCAACTGTGTCAGTAATTTCGTTGCAAAGTGATTTAATATCACGCTCTTCATAGGAGTCAAGGTCAAGAAGGTTTGATTCGGTTTTAGCAAATTCGCCGTCTTCAACTTTTTCCATAACATCAAGAAGATTGTCGTGGCTTAAAAGACGGAGTGTAAGGTCGCCTTTTTTGAATTCTGCAAAAGCAGTTTCGTCTTCTTCTGTAACAGAAGTTAAAAGTTCAAATCCGTTAGCAGAGAGTTTTTCACTACAACCCTTTACGATAAGTTCGAGGGCTTCTTTTCTTTCAAGCATTTTTAATACCTCTAATCAAAAAATTATATATCTTATGTAGTATAACACATTTATTTCGGTTTGTCATTAAAAATTTGTGAATATTATAATTGATTACTTAAATATATTGTGATAAAATAAATATATCTATGACTATCAGTCAGTAGCGGAGTGAAAATTTATGAAAAATGCACTTATAATTTTTGGCGGAGTTTCATCTGAACACAGTGTTTCTTGTGTTTCAGCAACTTCAGTAATCAGAAATATTCCAAAAGATAAATACAACATTGTTATGCTTGGCATTACAACTAAAGGTGAAATGTTTGTTTATGAGGGTGACTTTAACAACCTTAAAAATGACGGTTGGCTCGAAGATAAGTCAAAGCTCAAAAAAGCAGTAATCTCAACTGACCGTGCCGACCACGGAATTATAGTGTTCAACGAAAATGGTTATGAGAAAATCAGAATTGATGTGTGCTTCCCTGTAATGCACGGTAAAAACGGCGAAGATGGCACAATGCAAGGTCTTCTCACCATTGCAGGAATTCCTTATGTTGGTTGTAACACAATGGCGTCTGCAGTTTGTATGGACAAAGCAATGACAAATGCTATTTGCGACATTAACGGAATTGCACAGGCAAAGTGGAAATACATAACAAAATACGATTTCGAACAACGCGGCAGAGAATTCGCAAGAGAATGCGAAGAATATTTAGGTCTTCCTGTATTCATTAAGCCAGCAAATGCGGGCTCATCAGTTGGCGTTGTAAAAGCAAAAACTCTTGAAGAAATTCAACGCGGACTCGACTATGCACTTCAGTTTGACTCTCGCGTAGTTGTTGAAGAAGCGATTGAGGGTGCTGAGGTTGAATGTGCAGTTATGGGTAACGACGAGCCGTTCGCAGGTGCTGTCGGCGAGATTGAACCATGTAACGAGTTTTACGATTTTGACGCAAAATATGAGTCAGATAGCGGACTTCACATTCCTGCAAGAATTGGCGAAGAAAAGATTAAAGAAGTACAAGAAAAAGCAATTAAAGCATATAAAGCGTGGGGTTGTTCAGGTCTTGCACGTGTAGATTTCTTTGTAAGATATTCTGACGGTGCGGTGCTTCTTAATGAGCCAAACACACTCCCTGGCTTTACAAATATCAGTATGTACCCTATGCTTATGGACAAAGCGGGTATTCCTTATGGCGATTTAATTGATAAACTCTGCACTTTTGCAATTGAAAAATGGGAAAAGGAATTTGAACAGTGAAAAAAGAAGCGGTAATCAGAATTGTCAGTATGCAACGCACCGAAAATGGCGACAATTCAGGCGAAATGACAGTTACAGGTACTCTTGCCTGTGAAAATGACAAAGCAATAATTGAATATATTGAAAATAACGAAGAAACAGGTCCAGAAGAAACAACAATTACGGTTTTTAATAACAATACTGTAAGCATCGTGCGAAAAGGTCAGTTCAGTAGTGAAATGATGGTTGAAAAAAATGCCCGCCATCATACGTTTTACAGTACTCCTTATGGGGAACTTACAATGGGCATTTACGGAAATCAAGTTGAATGGTCAAAAGACGACAATGGCGGAATTCTTAAAATGAAATATTCGCTTGATTTTAATAACGGATTTGTATCAGAAAATACTATGAAAATATATATTGAGGAGAAATAAGGATGTCAAAACTTGTTAAACAGGCAACAGACCAACTTCATACACTTATTGTTGACGCGTTAGGCAAAGCGGTGGCAGAGGGCGAAATCCCATCAGAGCCAATTCCTGCGTTTAATATTGAAGTACCTGCAAATCGTGATAACGGCGACTATTCATCAAACATCGCATTCGTTTGTGCAAAGGTATTTCGTCGTGCACCTAAAATGATTGCAGATATAGTTGCAAAATACATTGAGCTTGACGGCACATACTTTGCAGATTGCTCAGTTGCAGGTGCGGGCTTTGTAAACTTTACACTTTCAAAGGATTTCTATGCAGATATTCTTTGTGATGTTAAAGCTCTCGGCAAAGATTACGGTAGAAGTGACTATGGTAACGGCAAAAAAATCAACGTTGAATTCGTTTCTGCTAACCCAACAGGACCAATGCACATGGGTAATGCTCGTGGCGGTGCATTAGGCGATTGCCTTGCAGCAGTGCTTGATATGGCGGGCTATGAGGTTGAGCGTGAATTCTATATCAACGATGCTGGTAACCAGATTGAAAAATTCGGTCTTTCACTTGATATTCGTTATCAGCAGATTTTCAAAGGCGAAGATGCAGTTGAATTACCTGAAGATAGCTATCACGGCGAAGATATTAAAGAGCGTGCACAACAGTTTGCCGATGTTTATGGCGACGAATATATAACTAAGAGCGAAGATGAAAGAAGAAAAGCACTTGTCCTGTTTGCTCTTCCTAAAAATATCGACAATATGAAAGCCAATATGGCAAAATACCGTATTGAATATGATACTTGGTTTAAGGAAAGTCAACTTCATAACAGCGGTGCCGTTAAAGAAGTTATCGACTATCTTACAAATAAGGGTTTAACTTACGAAAAAGACGGTGCAGTTTGGTACAACAATATTAAAGTACAAACAGAAATGCTTACTCGTCAGGGCAAATCACAAGAAGATATTGAAAAATTAGACCTTAAAGACGATGTTCTTATTCGTCAGAATGGTAACCCAACATATTTTGCAGCAGATATTGCTTACCACAAGAACAAACTTGTTACTCGTGGATTTGACAAAGCAATCGATGTTTGGGGTGCTGACCACCACGGCCACGTTGCTCGTATGAAAGGTGTGCTTGAAGCACTCGACCTTGATGCTGACCGTCTTGATGTTATTCTTATGCAGTTAGTTCGTCTTACACGCGACGGCGAAGTTGTAAGAATGAGTAAGCGTACAGGTAAAGCAATCACACTTGTTGACTTGCTTGAAGATATTCCTGTTGATGCAGTTCGTATCCTTTTCAATATGCGTGAGCCGGGCTCACAAATGGATTTTGACCTTGATTTAGCGGTTGAGCAGTCAAGCCAAAACCCTGTTTATTATTGTCAGTACGCAAATGCTCGTATTCATAGTATTCTTCGTAAGGTTGAGGCAGACGGTGTAGCAGTTCGCGATTGCACAAAGGATGAACTTAAACTCCTCACAGCTCCTGAAGAAATCGAGCTTATTCGTCATTTAGCATCACTTACAGACGAAATTGTAAACTCTGCAAAGAATTATGACCCTGCAAAGATTACTCGTTACTGTATCGACCTTGCAACATTGTTCCATAAATTCTATAACGCTTGTCGTGTAACAGTTGAAGATGAATCACTTATGCAAGCTCGTTTGTATCTCTGCAACTGTGTAATGAGCGTAATTACAAACATTCTTGAGATGTTCAGAATTTCAACACCAACTTCAATGTAAGTGCAAAATGCAAAACGCAAAGCGCAAAATGAATTTTCAAATACAAAACAATGTAGGGGACGCTGACCACAGCGTCCCGTTTTTATTGACATTTTAAGTTTGAAATGATATATTTGAGTTAAGAAAAAGTTGTTTGAAGGAGGATTTAGATGTTTAATTTCTTTAATAGTCTGTCATTACTTCCTTATTCTATAATGATTTTAATTTGTGCCATTTTCTTCGTATATGGTATTATTGATATGAAAAAGAAAAAACCAGGACATCCTTTTATAAATGCATTGTATGGTATTCTCGTGCTTGGCTTATATACTGTACCATATAAAGCGATAAAAGAATATTCGCCCAATTCGTTACTTATAAATATGTCGCAATATTTAATGTGGTTATTATTGGCGGTTGTTCTAATACTTTTCATGTATTTTGCATATTTGGCTTATAAAAAAGGTTTCATTGATGAAAAGGGTAAACGATTGTTGCGAAACACTTTGTTGCCATGTGCGATTGTTTTTGCAATGTGTATAGTGGTTATTGTGTTTGCTTACTATTTTATGTAGTAAGGGGAGTATATCTCTCCCTCCGTCAAAACCAAAGATTTTGCCACCTCCCTCGTCAGAGGGAGGCTTTTATATCTATACCTATAAAATTAAAAATTTAATATGAATTTTTTATCGCAGGTATTGTATAATATCTGCGATTTTGTTATACTATAATAGATTAACTATGTATTGAACACATTATATAAATATTTGAAAATGGGAGATGTAAAAATGCTTTTTGCACAGGACATCGGTATCGATTTGGGTACTGCCAACACAATTGTATATCTTAAGGGAAAGGGCATTGTTCTTCGTGAGCCATCAGTTGTGGCTGTTAATGAAAAAACTGACCCGCCATCAGTTGTTGCAGTTGGTAACGAAGCAAAAGATATGATTGGTAGAACACCTGGCTCAATTACTGCAGTTAAACCATTAAAAGATGGTGTTATTGTCAATTCTGAAATCACATCGGACATGCTTAAAGAATTTATTAAAAAGGTTATTAAGCGTTCTCCTTTTGCAAGAGCAAGGGTACTTATCTGTGTGCCATCAGGTATTACAGAGGTTGAAAGAAAAGCCGTTCACGACGCGGCTCGTGATGCGGGTGCAAAATATGCATCTCTTATTCACAAACCACTTGCTGCTGCTATTGGTGTAGGTCTTCCTGTAACTGAGGCAGTAGGTAGTATGATTGTTGATATCGGTGGCGGTACAACTGAAGTTGCAGTTGTTTCATACCGTGATATTGTTACTGCAAAGTCATCAAGAATTGCGGGTGACGATTTTGACGAGGCGATTATTGAATACATACGCAAAAAGCATAATGTTCTTATTGGTGAGCGTACTGCGGAAGAAATTAAAATTAAAATCGGTTCTGCTATGAGTTATGACGGCGAGGGCGCTATGGATGTCCGCGGTCGTAACCTTGTTGACGGACTTCCAAAGAATGTTGAAATCACATCTGAAGATGTGCGTGAAGCACTCGCAGACCCAATTTCACAAATTCTTGAAACAATCCGTTCAACTCTTGAAAAAACTCCACCTGAATTATTGGCTGATATTGTTGATAACGGAATTATGCTTACAGGTGGCGGAGCACTTCTTCGCGAAATCGATAAGCTTATTTCACAAGAAACAAAAATCCCTGTTCATGTTGCAGTTGACCCAATGGATTGTGTAGCAGCAGGTATGGGAATTTGCTTAGAAAAAGGAAATATCTAATCTTATAAATTGGAGAAAAAATTATGAACAATTTTTTCAAAAGTACAACATTCAAAGTTCTGCTTGCGGTTGCAATAATCCTTGTGTGTGCAACTGTTCTTGCTACTGTTGTAGGGAGCAAAACATCTCCACTTACAAATGTGGTTGATTTTATAACATCTCCGTTACAGAATGTGGCGTCATACTTTTCTGCAAAGTTAGACGGTGCAACAGGTGGCTTTATTTCATCTGACGCCTACCGCGATAGAGTTGCAGAGCTTGAACAACAGGTTGCTGATTATCAGGCACAACTTGTAGATTACGAAAAAACTAAAAAACAACTTGAAGCATACGAAGAATTTCTTGATGTCCGCGAGAAAAATCCTGACTACACTTGGGTTTACTCAACAGTTATAGGTCGTGATTCTGCCGATATGTTTGGCTCATTCACAATCAACAAGGGCTCAGATGACGGAATCAAAGTAAATGATGCGGTTATTTACAGTGAATACCTTGTAGGTGTTGTAACTGAAGTTAATCCCACATCGGCGGTTGTCCGTTCAGTTTTCGACCCATCAGTTCATGTTGCGGCTTATGAAATCAGAACAGGTGAGTTGGGTTATACAAACGCTACTTATGATATGGCGGTAAACGGCACTTGTGCACTTTCTTCTCTTGACCGTAATACTGCAGTTTCAAAAGGTGGTATTGTGTGTACATCAGGTACAGGCGGAATTTTCCCTAAAGACCTTATTATAGGTACAGTTTCAACAGTTAAACAGAGTGAAACAGACCTTTCATCTTATGCAATAGTTGAACCACCAGTTAACACAAAAGACATTCACGATTGTTTTGTTATTACAGACTTTAGTGAGCAATAAAGGAAATAAAAAATGAGAGTTCAGACCAAAATAAAAGTCAAAAGATATGCCGTGTATGGCGTTATAATTCTTTTGGCGCATGCTTTTCAGAATATACTGACAATCTTTCCGCAGATTGCATCGGTCCGACCTGTTTTACTTATTTCCGTTGCAGTATGTATTTCTATGTTTGAGGGCGAAGTGGTTGGTGCAGTCGCAGGGCTTCTTTCAGGCGCATTGTGGGATACTCTTACAGTTACCGCTGACGGTTACAATGCACTTTTCCTAATGGTTGCATGTGGAGTTTGTGGTGTGTTACTTCGTATTTTTATGCGCAATAACATTGTTACTTATATAATGATGAATACGGGATTTACACTACTTTACTTTTTAAGTTATGTACTCTTCTTCATAACTGCGCGCGGTATTGACGGTGGTGCAGAAATGTTGTTGAGATATTATTTCCCAATGAGCATTTATTCTCTAGTGCTTACTCCATTGTGGTATGCAATTATTCGCGCAGTAAACAGAAAATTCTCATTCAACTACACAGAATATTAAGATTTATAAATTTTTGAAAGGACGGTGAAAAGAATGAAAGGTACTTATAGTTATAAAATGCGAGCAACCGCGTTTGTTGTTGCAGTCTTACTTGTGATTTCATTCTTTATTGCCGACCTTTTCAGAATTCAGGTTATTATGGCGGATGAATACACATCAAAAAACATCTATCTCTCATCTGCAAAAACAAAAATAGATGCTTTACGTGGCGAAATTCTCGATATTAACGGCACTCCGCTTGTTTATAACGAAAGTTCAAATACGGTTTATATTGATGCGTCATATTTCCCAAAGGCATCAAAAATCCAAGAGCGTAATGAGATTATTCTTTCACTTATTCGTTTGTTTGAAAGCAAAGCTGTTGAATACAACTCAACATTACCAATTGAGCTTGTAGGTAGCAATATTGTTTTCACAGAAAACAGTAAAAACGACAAAAACAAACTTTTCGCAAGAGATTATCTTAACTTAAACCGCTATGCAACTCCAAAGAATGTTTTTGATGCACTTTGCGAGTATTATTCACTTGAAAATATGTCAGTTGCCGATGCAATCAAGGTTGCATCTGTGCACTTTGCAATGGTTAAAGCAGATTTCTCAAAAAACAATCCGTTCACTATCGCTGAAAATGTGCCGAATGAAGTTATTCTTATTCTTAAAGAGCAAAGCAGATTTTACAGAGGTATTGAAACTCGAATTGACACCGAGCGCGCTTATTATGACGGCACAATCGCACCGCATATTATCGGCTATTACGATTATCTTAATGCAGAAGAATATGCATCTGTAACAGAAAAATACAAAGAGTCACTTAAAGACGAAAATCTTACTGAAAAAGAAATTGAAACTTTAGGACTTCGCTCATATAAAATGACCGATAAAATCGGTAAATTCGGTCTTGAAAGTGCCCTTGAAAATGAGCTTCGTGGTACTCGTGGTGTTGCCACAACGGTAACCAATGCAGACGGCACAAAAAACACAACAATTACAACTGCACCTGTTAACGGAAACAATGTAATCCTCACAATAGACGGTGATTTCCAGAAAAAAGTACAGAATATTCTAGCTTCAAAAATCGATAGCACAAAAGAAATACAACACATCGATACCGCGGGTAGTATTGTTGTTATGGATGTTAACGATTTCTCAATTCTTGCTTGTGCAACATATCCATCTTATGATTTGCAGACATATAAACAGGACTACTCAAAACTTAATTCCGATAAATCCGCACCGCTCTGGAACAGAGCACTCCGTAGTACTTATGCTCCCGGTTCAACAATGAAACCGATTATGGGCTTTGCAGGTCTTGAAGAGGGTATTATAACTCCAACAACAGGAATTTTGTGTACAAGAAGATACACATATTTCAAAGATATGAGTTTCTACTGCTTTAATGTAAACAATCACGCGGGCGGAGAAATAACCCTTGAAACAGGTCTTAAACATTCTTGCAACATCTATTTCTATGAAGTGGGCAGACAACTTGGCATTAACAGAATGACAGAATATTTCAAAAAATTCGGTCTTGGCAGTGATACAGGCACAGAACTTACTGAAACAAAAGGTGTTGTTCCAAGTATTGAATATCGCGAATCATTAGGCGGCACTTGGTACCCTGGCGATACTGTTCAGGCGGCAATCGGTCAGACTGACCACCTTTATACACCAATTCAACTTTGCTCTTATGTTTCAACCCTTGCAAATGGCGGAACAAGATATAAAGCTCATTTTGTTGACAGTATTAAATCAGCAGACTACTCCGAAACACTTTATAAGGCAGAGCCGGAAATTCTTAACGAAGTCGGTGGCTCAAAGGCGTCTTATGAGGCGGTTAAAAAGGGTATGATTTCAATGGCAAACACTTATGCGTCACTTCGTGATGCAGATTATCAGGTTGCCGCAAAAACAGGTACTGCTGATGCAAAGAAAAAAGTAAATGGCGTAACAGTTGCATATACAAATGGTTTCTTTATTTCTTATGCACCTGCCGATAACCCACAAATTGCGGTAGTAATCGCCGTTGAAAATGTTAAATCTGCAGGTCTTGCAAACTATGCAAAAGAAGTTTATGATGCATATTTCAGCAGAAATTCAGATATAACAAATTCACAGCAAAGTGGTAATATACTGAATTAAACAGATTTTTAAACAAATAATATTCTTATAAAAAACACTTGACTTTTTTGAATTCATTGTGTTATACTTTTATGGCTATCTCTGTGCACTCGGGTGATTGAGTAATCCCAACTGGGAATTCACCTGCTTTCATCTGGGGCATTTGAGCATAAATATTTTATAATGAGGTGAAATGACAATGACACAGGCAGAAAAACAGGCAATCATGGCTGAATACGCTGCACACGAAGGCGACACAGGTTCTCCTGAAGTTCAAATCGCAGTTCTCACAAAGAGAATTAACGACCTTACAGAGCATCTTAAGGTTAACAAGAAGGACCACCACTCACGTCGCGGTCTTCTTAAGATGGTTGGTCGCAGAAGAAATCTTCTTGCATACCTTCAGAAGAAAGATATCGAAAGATACCGTGCAATCGTTGCAAAACTTGGTCTTCGTAAGTAATCAAAACCCTTTAAGGCAGATAAGTTTTTTCACTTATCTGCCTTGAATTGCTTTTTGAGGTAGTTAAAAACGGGGCGAAATCCAAAGCTTTAGCGGTAAATAGAGTTTTCAAGAAATTGAAGATTGTATTTATTGCTAAACAGATTTTTGCCCCGAAGAAATACAAATTTTAAGTAAAAGAAAAGAGGTAAAAATTATGTTTTTCAAGAATTTCAAAGTTTGGGAAACTGAACTTGCTGGCAGAAAATTAACACTTGAAACAGGCAAAATGGCTGGTCTTGCTAACGCTGCAGTTATGGCTCGTTACGGCGAAACAGAAGTTCTTTGTACAGTTACAGCTTCTGCAAAACCAAGAGAAGGCGTAGATTTCTTCCCACTTTCAGTTGACTATGAAGAAAAAATGTACTCAGTAGGTCGCATTCCTGGCTCATTCCAGAGAAGAGAAGGCAGAGCAAGTGAAAAAGCAATCCTTACATCACGTTGCATTGACAGACCTATTCGTCCACTTTTCCCAAAAGACCTTAGAAATGACTGTTCAGTTGTTGCAACTGTAATGTCAGTTGACCTTGACTGCTCACCTGAAATTACAGCTATGATTGGTGTTTCAGCAGCGATCGCAATTTCTGATATTCCATGGGACGGTCCAGTTTCAGGCGTAAACGTTGGACTTGTTGATGGTAAAATCGTTATCAACCCAAATCTTGAAGAAAGAGCAAAGTCAGACTTAGTTCTTACTGTTGCTTCTACTGCAGACCTTGTTGCTATGATTGAAGCAGGCGCAAACGAAATCGACGACGATACAATGTTTGACGCAATTATGGCAGGTCACGCAGAAAACCAGAAAATCGTTAAATTCATTCAGGGTATTGTTGACGAAGTTGGTAAGCCAAAATTCGCTTATGAATCTTCAGACCCAGACCCAGAAATTATGGCAGAAATCGAAGCATTCTGCATTGAAGATGTTAAAAAAGCACTTGATACTGACGACAAACTTGTTCGTGACGAAGCACTTCTTCCAATTTATGAAGCAGTTCATAAAAAGTTTGACGAAAGATTTGAAGGCAACGAAGGCAAACTTGACGAGATTATGTATCTTGTTCAGAAACACGTTGTTCGTGCTTGGCTTAAAGATGAACACAAGCGTGTTGACGGTCGTGGCATTGATGACATTCGTCCTCTTAATGCAGAAGTAGACCTTATTGCCCGCGCTCACGGTTCAGGTATGTTTACTCGTGGTCAGACACAGGTACTTTCAATTGCAACTCTCGGACCTATGGGTGATGCTCAGCTTCTTGATGGTCTTGATGAACAGACAGAAAAGAGATATATTCACCACTACAACTTCCCATCATATTCAGTTGGTGAAACAAAGCCATCTCGTGGCCCTGGACGTCGTGAAATTGGTCACGGTGCTCTTGCAGAAAAAGCTCTTGTTCCTGTTCTTCCATCAGTTGATGAATTCCCATACGCAATCCGCGTAGTTTCAGAAGTTCTTTCATCAAACGGCTCAACTTCACAGGGCTCAATTTGTGGTTCAACTCTTGCTCTTATGGCAGCAGGTGTTCCAATCAAAGCTCCTGTAGCAGGTATCTCTTGTGGTCTTATCACAGGTGACGAAGGCGTTTATGGCGACTTTATGACAATGGTTGACATTCAGGGTCTTGAAGACTTCTATGGCGATATGGACTTTAAAGTTGCAGGTACAAAGAATGGTATCACAGCAATTCAGATGGACCTTAAAGTTCATGGTCTTACACCTGAAATCATTAAAGAAGCATTTGCAAAAACTCATAAAGCAAGAAACTACATTCTTGATGAAATTATGATTCCTTGCATTGCAGAGCCAAGAGCAGAACTTTCAAAATATGCTCCAAAGATGCTTTCAACAGTAATTAATCCTGAAAAAATCGGTGATGTTATCGGTAAACAGGGTAAGGTTATTCAGAAGATTCAGGCAGATTGCGAAGTTAAGATTGACATTGAAGAAGACGGTCGCGTATTTATTTCAGGTATCGACCTTGAAAATGCAAAACGCGCATTGACAATCGTTGAACTTATTGCAAAAGACCCAGAAATCGGCGCAATCTATAACGGTGTTGTAACTCGTCTTATGAGCTTCGGTGCATTTGTTGAAATTGCTCCTGGTAAAGAAGGTCTTGTTCACATTAGCCGTCTTGATGTTAAGCGCACAGAAAAGGTAGAAGATGTTGTTAATGTTGGCGATACAGTACTTGTAAAAGTACTTGAAATTGATGACCAAGGTCGTCTTAACCTTTCTCGCCGTGACGCTCTTATCGAAGTTAAAGGACTTGTTCCTGAAAATGACATTGATGAAGAGCCAAAAAAGCGTGATAACAACCGCCGTTTCAACAGAAGAAGAAACAACGACTAATAATTAATAAAATTTAAGGGCTATCGCATTTGCGATAGCCCATTTTTTATTTCTGTGTGTTTATATCATACTGCGGTTCGGGAGTTTTAACTTTTTTCTTTTTTGGCTTTTTTCGTTTGGAAATTGCAGTCAGAATTAACCCCGCACTAATAAATCCGCCACCAATTAAAACAGGAACAATTTTTGAATTTGGTTTATTATTGTCAGCATTATTGTCTGTTGTTGTATTCTGCTTTTCGGTAGTAGTTTCTTTGGGTTTTGCGTTTACCTGTGCTATAACAGCTCCGATTATTGCTTCAAGTGAATCTGCGCCGTAATCAGCATATAAGTCGGGTGCGCCTGTTGGCACTGCGCGGTGATTATATTTTTCTGTGTATGAATATGCAATATTCAAAAGTAATTGTTCAGAGTTTTTAAGCCCAGCAATTTCAAGACCTATTCCTGCGCCTGATGAGTGGTAACCGATTGGGATTGAAATTTCAGGTAGTGATGCAGATGGAGATAATGCTCGGCAGTTGTTCAAGAATACCTGACTCCAAGCATTCCAGTATTTTCCGTTCTCATCTGTTCCTGATTTTAGTGGAGTTGAAAGGTATGAGGGAAAAATTACCGCATCAAGTCCATTTTCGTTAACGATTTTTTCAAACTCGTTATAAAGTGCCTGTTTGTTTGATTTGTGTCCACTTGCAAAGGTGTTATAAGACAAATTCCAGAGTTTCGGCATTGAAACGGTTACAATCTCTGCGCCGCAATCTTCAAGTTCTCTTATTGCATTTTCGAAAGCATTAGCAACTTCGCCATCAATATGCTTGTCCGTTCTTGCAGAAACATCAAATTTTGTAGCAATAGCGTTTCGCTCAACCTCTGTACCTGTAATTGTAGCAGATGTTGTAGCATAAGATAATTCTTTAAGAATACCGATTTTTAAGCCATCAAGAGTGTTTTTATCAAGATTTTCGGTGTATTTATACTGTCCATTTGTAAGAACATCCATCATAATTGCTTGGTCATAAACACTTCTTGTAATTGCTCCCGCAACATCTCGGGTGCTGTTAAGAGTAGTACAACCTGTGCGGTCAACAAGGTCAAAAGTAGTGCGCAAAGAAACACATCCATTAAGCACCGCGGGGATTCTTAAAGACGAGTTTGTGTCTGTACCAAGTCCTGCAACGGCGAAATTCAGTGAAACCGCAACCGCAGTGCCACCTGATGAGCCACCCGCTGCAAGCAATGTATTGTAGGCGTTTTTAGTTTGTCCCGTGATTTCGCTGTATGAAATTCGAGCATCCTGAGCGTCAGTGCTCATATTTGTTTTGCCGATTATTACTGCGCCTTGCTCTAAAAGATAATTTACAACAGTAGCGTTACTGTCTGCAATTTTTGACTTTTCATAGGTATGTCCGTTTGTGGTGTAAAGGCCTTTAATATCAATATTATCTTTCACAACAACAGGAATACCGAAAAGAAGACCGTCATTTTCACCTTTTTGCAGTTGGGCATCTCTCTGTTTTGCAACTTCTAAAGCATTATCACAAAAAGTAATAAAACAGTTATAAGGAGTGTTGTATTTTTCAATTCTTTCAAGGTAATATGCGGTCAATTCTTCACAAGTGATAATTTTTAAATCTATTGCCTCGCGGATGGTAGCAATATCTGACTCATACAATGCGGAAAGCACAGCGTTTTTATCTGCAACTACTTCTTCGTATGCAGAGACAGTAAAAAGTGATGCAACAATCATAAGAATTGCCATAAAAAGTGAAAGGAATTTTTTCATAAATACACCCGCCTTTTTGCTTTGTATACATTATATAACGCTTTTCGACAAAATGCAATTATTGAAAAAAAGAAAAGCCCTTGTTTTCACAAGGGCACAAAGGTGTAAAAAGGGGAGTTAGTCGCCACAAGCACAGGTTGGTCTGTAACTGTCTTTCAAGCAACCTTCTTTTGGTGGGAAGAATTCGTCAACTGGGAATTGGATTTTACGGAATGCATCACAAGGGTTATCTGTTTCGCAGTTGCATTCTTTGCTTGGTATGCAGAAATCGTATGCAGGTACAAGCATCTGCACATCGCGTTCAAGTTGAACGATTGTGAAAATGCCAAGAGTAACAGTAACGGCTTTTTCGCCTTCGTTTTCGCATGGGTCAAAGCAACCATCAAAGCAACGGCATACATTTTTCGGAATTCTTGATGGTTTGCAACACGGGTCTACATGGCAACATTCGTGAATTTTGCAAAGTTTAGCATCAAGACAAATAGGGTCAACAGTCTGTACTTTTGCGCGTGGATTTGTGCTTACCATATCAAATTGCTCGTCAATATCGCCACAAGCAAATTCAGATGAGAACACTTTCACATTACCCTCTGAGCCGTAAAGGATGCATTTCTTTGAGAATGTTGCAAGACCGTCAACCATTGTAGGTGCATTTGTGTGCCCGCAGAAAACATCAAGGCAAACTTTGAAATAATAGGTAATATCTACTGAGTAAAAACCACGGTTAAATGGCACTCTTTCAACTTCAATAAAAGCGTTAAGTACTTCTGCACCGCGACAACGGACATTTGTTGCACGGTCAATAATGCATTGAGCAGAATCTGTAAAATATACTCTTAAATCTTCAAGACAATCTTTGTCTGCACAAGAGTCATAAACTCTACCAACATCAATGCAAACTGCCTCTTTAATTTTTGAAGGCAAACAATTCTTATTTTCTGACATCAGTATTCCTCCTAAAAAATATTGTCATTGACAGTACCATTGTATGAAAGTAAAAATCTTTTGTTACAAATATAAATACAATAAAAACAGTTGTTAAAGTGGAAAATATATGTTAAAATATTATGATTAATCTTATAATAGGTTAGAAGGCGTAACTATGGCAGTATTAAAAGACGTAAAAAGAATAGTTGTAAAGGTTGGCACATCAACACTTACATACTCAACAGGTAAGACAAATATCAGAAGAATGCATAAGTTAGTAAGCGTACTTTCTGACATTGTGAATTCAGGTATTGAAGTAGCACTTGTTACAAGCGGTGCTATTGGCGTTGGTGTAGGTAAGTTAGGGCTTAAAGAAAAGCCCGCCGATACTGCAGGCAAACAGGCGGCGGCTACAATCGGTCAATGTGAACTTATGTTTATGTATGATAAACTTTTCGGCGAATATGGTCATACTGTCGGTCAGTTGCTCATAACTAAAAGCGACGTTGAAAATGATGAAAGAAGACAAAATCTTATAAATACATTTAATAAGTTGTTTGAGTTTGGTGCAATCCCGATTATAAATGAAAATGACAGCGTTGCAGTTGAAGAAATCGTTTATGGCGATAACGACTCACTTTCTGCAATTGTTGCAAAACTTGTAAATGCAGATGCGCTTATTATTCTTTCAGATATTGACGGTCTTTATGACGCAAATCCTAATGAGAATGAAGATGCAAAACTTATTCCTGTTGTTACAGAAATCAACGAAGATTTGTATAAAATTGCAGGTGGTAAGGGCTCAAACCTCGGCACAGGCGGAATGGTAACAAAACTCCATGCGGCAGAAATTACAATGGGTGCAGGGATTGACACAATCGTTATGAATGGTGAAAACCCAACTGAGATTTATAAAGCGCTTGATGGCAAGCAGGTAGGTACTTTCTTTAAGGGGAAATAATTATGCTTACAGAAATCGGCAAAAGAGTAAAAAATGCGGCGGCTCAGTTGGCTGTTGTATCTACTGACGATAAAAATAAAATATTAAAGGCGATTGCCGTTGCGCTTCGCGAAAATTGTGAAGAAATTTTAAAGGCAAATGCTCTTGACCTTCAGAATGGCAGAAATAATGGTATGTCAGAGGCACTTCTTGACCGTCTTATGTTAAATGAAGACAGAGTTGAGGGTATGGCACAGGGTGTAGAAGGTGTAATTTCACTTCCTGACCCTGTGGGTAAAGTCCTTTGGGAAGATGTTCGCCCAAATGGTCTTAAAATTCAAAGAGTAAGTTCACCTCTCGGCGTTATCGGTATTATTTACGAGGCAAGACCAAATGTTACAAGTGACGCGGCGGCTCTTGCAATCAAATCCGGCAACACCGCAATTCTTCGTGGCGGTAAAGAGGCGTTCAATTCAAACTCTGCAATTATGGATGTTATGCGAAAAGCAGTTGAAAACGCGGGATTTAATCCGGACATCATTGAACTTGTGCGCGATACTTCAAGAGAAAGCTCCACTGCACTTATGCGAATGAATGGTTATGTTGATGTGCTAATTCCGCGCGGTAGTGCAAAACTTATTAACGCCGTTGTTCAGAATTCAACTGTGCCTGTAATTGAAACAGGTGCAGGCAACTGTCATATTTATGTTGACGAGTTTGCAGATATTGATATGGCAGCAGAAATTGTATACAATGCAAAAACTCAAAGAATTTCAGTTTGTAATACTGCAGAAAGTCTGCTGATACATAAAAATATTGCCGAGTTTGCACTTATTGCAATCAAGGCAAAGTTAGACGAGAAAAATGTTGTTCTTTACGGCGACGAAATTGCCCGCACTATCTGTCCTGATATAGAAAAAGCAACAGAAGAAGACTGGGCAACAGAATATCTTGATTATAAAATGTCGGTAAAGATTGTTTCTTCATTAGAAGAGGCAACAGAGCATATTAGAAAATACTCAACAGGTCATAGCGAGAGTATTATTACTGAAAATACTCAGAATGCAGAAAAGTTTATGAATATGGTTGACTCTTCTGCGGTTTATCATAATGCAAGCACTCGTTTTACTGATGGTGGTGAGTTTGGATTTGGTGCAGAAATCGGTATTTCAACACAAAAACTTCACGCTCGCGGTCCATTAGGACTTGAACAGTTAAATTCATTCAAATATAAAATTTACGGTAACGGTCAGGTAAGGTGATTTTATGGCAGAAAATACAAATAAAAAGCATAAGGGTACTCATAAACTTGCATTCCCTATTGGTTGCATTATCGTTTTACTTGCTGCAATCGGACTTGTAACTGTTGTCATTTCAGCGGTTAATGGTATAGATGCCGCAATCGATAAGTCAAAAAATTATGAGGAATACGAAAAAATTCTTGCACCTGTATTCCTTATTGACCCTGATAATTTCGATGACATTACAAAAGCAAATATGAGCCAACTTGTTGAAATTTCAATTTGGTCACTTCTTAAAAGTGATATTGACCCTGATACTTTTGAAAGCAACGAAAACGGACTTTCAATTCCTAAATCGGCGGTTGAGGAAAAGTTTATTGAACTTTTCGGCACAGAAATCACACCTGTACATGCTACAATTGATGGCTATGCACTTGAATTCCCTTATGATGCAAAAACAGAAATGTATACAGTGCCACTTACAGGTGTTACACCGATTTACACACCAAAAGTTGTTGATAAATCAACATCTTCTGACACAGTAGTGCTTACAGTTGCTTGTCTTTCAGGCGACGCGTGGGAACAAGGTGAAAATGGTGATATGATTGCACCTTCACCTGATAAATATGTTAAGATTACACTCCGTGAGAAAGATGAAAACCTTTATATTTCTGCAATTCAGAGTACAACAACACCTGAAGTTGCAACAACGGAGAAAACTACAGAATCCACAACAGAAAGCAAAGAGCTTATTGACCAGGCAGATGTAGTTGCCAAAGAATCAACAACTACTGCAGAAGAAAATTCAACTGATGTTGAATCAACTACTGCAGCAGCGTAAAAAATATATCAGTCCGCTCAAAGCATACGGCTATTTTGAAAAGCAAAGCTTACCGCATACCGTTTTAAGACGGTTGCCTTAATACATTGTATGTGATTTTTGCGGACAAGTGACAAAAGCAAAGAAACTATTAAGCGAGGTACATTTATGCTTCAATTCGAAGAATTAAAACTCCGACTTATTGCTCACGAAGAAGAACTTTCTAACTTAGCAGATGCATTAGGTCTTGAAAAAATGAAAAGTGAAATTGCTCTTCTTGAAGAACAACAAGCACAAGAGGGCTTTTGGGACGACATTCAGAATTCACAGAAAGTTTTACAAAGAACAAGCGTTCTTAAGAATAAGGTTTCTGCTTACGAGAAACTTAAAAGTGATTATGAAGACGCCCTTGTTATGATTGAGCTTGCCGACGAAGAAGAGGACGAATCACTCGTTGAAGAATGCACACAAGGTGTAGATAAATTTGAAAAAGACCTTGATGCACAAACGCTTGCAACACTTCTTACTGGTGAATATGACTCTAAAAATGCAATTCTTACATTCCATGCAGGCGCAGGTGGCACAGAGGCACAGGACTGGGCACAGATGCTTTTCAGAATGTATAACCGTTGGGGCGAGCGTCATGGCTACAAGGTGTCAACACTTGACTATCTTGACGGTGACGAAGCAGGTCTTAAATCCGCTTGTATTCTTATAGAAGGTGAAAATGCTTACGGATTTATGAAGAGTGAAGCAGGTATTCATCGACTTGTTCGTGTTTCACCTTTTGACTCATCTGGAAGACGCCATACATCATTTGCTTCACTTGAAGTTATGCCTGAAATCGATGAAGATACAAATGTTGAGATTAACCCTGACGACATTGAAATGGCAGTTTATCGTGCAAGTGGCGCGGGTGGACAAAAAGTTAATAAAACATCATCTGCAGTTCGTCTTACTCACAAGCCAACAGGCATTGTAGTTTCTTGTCAGGTTGAAAGAAGCCAACATCAGAATCGTGAAGTTGCTATGACAATGCTCAAATCAAAACTTATTGAGATTAAAGAGCGTGAACATCTTGCAAAGATTGAAGATATTAAAGGTGACCATAAAGAAATCGCATGGGGTAGCCAGATTCGTTCTTATGTGTTTATGCCATACACCCTTGCAAAAGACCACAGAACATCTTTTGAAAATGGTAATATAAATGCTGTTATGGATGGCGACCTTGACGGATTTATTAACGCATATCTCAAAATGCAGTCACAAAAGAATTTAGAAAACAACTAAATATAATAAAAACGGCTCGGTAAAAACCGAGCCGTTAATTTTTTTGTTTTAAAATTATCTGTATTTTCTTGCTGCTTCTTTCATCTGTTTTTCTTTTTCTTCACTCTTATTAACAATAAGAACAGAAACAGACCAAACAAGAATGCCAAGCATTAAGAACATAACTCCAAAGAATGCAGTGTCAAGTGCGAAAACTGTAACATCACCTAAAAAGCTCATGATAGTTGAGCCGATAATGCCATCAACATTGAAAAGTTGTGCAAGTGTAATTTCGCCTGAAATGAGTGGTTTTGCAAAGAATCCAAATGAAATATATGCGGCAAAGGTGCTTAAAAAGCCAGCGCCTGAAAGGGCTGTAATAACCTTAACCTTGTTTGAAAAGATTGCAAAGCCGAGAATTACAAGACCAATAACAAGGGCAATTGCAACGAATACGGCAGCAATAATAACAGGGGTATACATTTCATTTTGTAAAATTGCTGTTTTAAAATCGAAATCGTCATTTGTAAAACTTGAGAAAAGTTTAGTCCATTTAGAAAGGTCTGCCAACGAGATTGAATCATAAGTTGCTTCGATTGTTTTGTCTGCCTCGTCTTTGAAGTAATTAAGAAGATTTGAAATATCTTCATGAACTATTTCAAATGTAAGCAACTTTCCAAAATAGAACACAGGGTACATTGCTACCGCCATTATTGCTGCTACAACGCGGTAAACAATGTCAAAACCAGTTGTTTTTTGCTTGATTTTATTTGTTTTACTCATATTATTTCCCCCAAGAAGAGTTAAGCTGTACTGTTCGGTTAAATACAATATTATCTTCAGTTGATGTAATATCTACGCAGAAATAACCCTGACGCATAAACTGGAAGGTGTCTCCCACTTTAAGACCATCTTTAAGTCCGCCCTCAATTAAGCAGTCCTTAAGAATAACAAGAGAGTCAGGATTAAGGTTTTCTGTGAATGCGCCCGCAGTTTCATCTGATGGATTTTCTTTATTGAAAAGGCGGTCATAAAGACGAATTTCTGCTTTGAAACTGTCTGCCTCACTTACCCAGTGAAGTGTACCTTTAACCTTTCTTCCGTCAGGTGAGTTACCACCACGGCTTTCAGGGTCATAAGTACAGTGAACACAAGTAACATTACCATTTTCGTCTGTATCATAACCGACACACTTAACAAAATATGCACTCTTAAGACGAACTTCATTACCTGGGAAAAGACGGAAATACTTTTTGACTGGTTCAATCATAAAGTCGTCCTGTTCAACATAAAGAGTTTTGCCGAAAGTAACTTTACGAGTACCCATTTCAGGGTGTTCAGGGTGAATTTCAACTTCAAGTGTTTCTGTTTTGTCTTCAGGGTAGTTGTCAATAACAACTTTAAGTGGACGAATAACTGCCATAGCTCTAGGAGCATTTGCGTTAAGCTCGTCACGAACACAAGATTCCAAAAGACCGTAATCAACAACTGAATAGGCCTTTGAAACGCCGATTTTTTCACAGAAGTTACGGATTGCCGCTGCAGGGTAACCGCGTCTTCTCATACCGCTAAGAGTTGCCATTCGTGGGTCGTTCCAACCATCAACAATGCCTTCGTTTACAAGTGCCAAGCATTTTCTTTTACTTGTAAGGCAGTAGTTAAGGTTAAGACGAGCAAACTCAATCTGTCTTGGTGGCATTTCTATATCAAGCGCCTGCAAGAACCAGTCATAGAGTGGTCTGTGGTTTTCAAATTCAAGTGAGCAAAGAGAATGTGTAACGCCTTCTCTTGCATCTGACAATGGATGTGCAAAGTCATACATTGGGTAAACACACCATTTGTCACCTGTCTGATGGTGTGGCACGTGAGCAATTCTGTAAATAACAGGGTCGCGCATATTGATGTTAGGTGATGCCATATCAATTTTTGCACGAAGAACTCTTGCGCCGTTAGGGAATTCACCGTCAGTCATTCTCTTGAATAAATCAAGATTTTCTTCGATACTTCTGTCACGGTAAGGGCTGTTTTTGCCCGGCTCTGTAAGAGTGCCGCGATATTCTCTGATTTCGTCTGCAGTAAGGTCGTCAACGAATGCAAGACCTTTTTCAATGAGTTTTACTGCACATTCATAGATGTAATCAAAATAACTTGATGCGAAAAGACATTTGTTCCATTTGAAACCAAGCCATTCAATGTCTTCTTTAATAGCATCAACATATTCTGTGTCTTCTTTTTGTGGGTTCGTATCATCAAGACGAAGATTGCATTCGCCCTTGTACTTGTTTGATGTACTGAAGTTAATGCAGATTGCTTTAGCGTGGCCAATGTGAAGGTAACCATTTGGCTCAGGTGGGAAACGAGTCTGCACTTTGTTATACACACCATTTTCAAGGTCTTCGTCAATGAAATCGTGTATAAAGTTTGAAGTAGTTGTAATAATTTCGTCCATAATTTTGCCTCTTTATGCTTTGTATGAATTTATCGCATTGTCAATTCTGCTCATCACTTCGTCTACGCCTAAAATCTGCATAATGTAATACAAATCAGGAGTGTTTGTGCGAGAAGTAACCGCAACACGAATAACTGTTGAAACGTCGCCAACATGACCTTTGAATGCATCGGGATTTTGCTTGTACTCCTTAACATTAGGAGTAAATCCGCAAGCAGAACAAATTTCTTTGATTTTATTGAACCATTCTTCCTTTGTATCTTCTGCAGAATAGATTTCCTTATACTTTGTAAGGATTTCAACTGCATCGGCACTGTTTATGTGCTCAGGAAGAGTGTAATCTGCATTATAAAGTTCGTTGTAGAAGAATGAAACATAGTTTTCTACTTCTTCCCAACAAGCAATATCTTTTCGTGGTTTTGGATTATCACGGTCAATATTGAGGATTGCCTTTGCTTTATCGCTATCAGCAACAAAAAGATTATATAACTTTTCGTTATAATCCTTTGCCCAGGCAACAACCAAGTCGTAAACCTGTTCGTTAGTCATAACAGAAATAACGTTTTTTGATACATCGTTGAATTTAACCATATCAAAAAGTGCACCTGAAACGCTCATTTTCTTAAGATTGAATGGGAATTTGCTGATGTCTTCTGTCTTGTTTGCCTTTCTCCATTCCTCAAAGTTAGAGTTGAGAATTGTAAGCATATATTCTTTGACAGATGCTTCAGGATAACCCTTTTCAATGTAGTATGAAACGTTTGCCTCAGGGTCTTTTCTCTTTGAAAGTTTACGCTTGCCACCGTTTTCTTCTTTCATAATCGGAGCAATGTGAGCATATTTAACCGGCTTGAAACCACAAGTTCTGAAAAGTTCAACATGGAGTGGTACTGACGCAATCCACTCGTCGCCACGGACAACGTGTGTGGTGTGCATTAAGTGGTCATCAATAGCGTGAGCAAAATGGTAAGTAGGAATTCCGTCTGCCTTTAAGATAACAACGTCATTCACGTTTTCACTCATTTCAATTTTTCCCTTAATCATATCGTCAAACTTGATTTTTCTTGAAATGTCACCAGTTGAACGAAGACGAACTGTAAAAGGAACACCTGCATTGATTTTTTCAATGATTTCATCGTCAGTTAAATCTCTGCATTTTGCATAAGGACCATAGTAACCTTTAATATCTTCGTTTTCTTGTTTTGCACGGATTTCATCAAGGTCTTCAGGAGTACAGAAACAAGGATATGCCTTGCCTTCTTTCATTAACTTTTTAGCGAAAGCGCGGTAAATTGCTCGACGATGACTTTGTGTGTAAGGACCATATTTGCCCTCTTCACTGTCAAATCCCATAACACCTTCGTCAGGTGAAACGCCGAATGCTTTAAGACCTGTTACAATACCTGTAACGCCGTCTTCTACCTCACGCTTTTTGTCAGTATCTTCAATACGGAGCATAAACACACCGTCAGTTGCCTGTGCAGTGAGTTTTGATGCAAAACCCGCATAAAGTCCGCCGAAATGCAAGTAACCTGTGGGGCTTGGAGCAAATCTTGTTACTCTTGCACCTTCGGGAAGATTTCTTGCAGGGTAAAGTTCTTCATAATATTCTGTGGACTTGTCCACATCGCTGAAAATAAGTTCAGCAATTTTTTTGCAGTCTGTCATTTATATAAACCTCTTATTCAGGAAGAATTGCGTTTGTTGTTATGTACTTAACACCGTTCTTAATCATTTCGTTAAGCATTTCTTTTGTGTCAACTGTCCAGCAAGCAGCTGTAAGATTAGCATCGTGAATTTTCTGGATTGTTTCAGCGCTACTTCTCTTTGCCTCAAAAGCAACACCGTTACCGTTTTCAATACATTCAAGAATTTTCTCGTCAGTAATAGTGTGAACAAGAAGCCATAACTCCATGTTAGGAGAAAGTTTTCTGAATTCACGAAGCACAGGAGCGTGGAAAGAAATAAGAATTACATCATCTTCAATGCCGTAATCGCAAATGATTTTGTAAAGAGATTCAACTTTGTCAATTCTCTTGTCTTTAACTTCAATCATTGGCTTGATATTTGCCTCTTTACAAATTTCAATAAATTCTTCAACAAGGCAAGGGCGTGCATCAGGATAATCTTTGATGTTAGCGCCGTTTGTAAATCTGATTTTAGAAAGTTTTTCGTCATAAGACATTGTCTTAACGTCGCCTTTTTCTTCACACATTGACTGAAGCATATAGTCATGAATGATTACCCATTTGCCATCAGTTGTGTAATGAACGTCACATTCAAGAGCATAATAGTTGTATTTTGCAGCTTCTTTGAATGCTTCAATAGTATTTTCAGGACAAACAGAAGAAAGCCCTCTGTGAGCAGTAAGATGTACTTCTGGTGCTTCAGTTTCAACAGATTCGCTGAATTTGAGAGTGTCCTTTGCATTTTTTGCACCATAACGGATGTCAACATACTTTTTTCTTGCAACAAGTGCAAGAGCTGCAGTTGGAATTGCAAAACCTAAAAATCTTTTTGTTCCTTTTTTCATTTCATTCGCCCCTTAAAAATTGTGCATATTTATACAATTATAGCCATTATACAACAACCTAATAAAAAAGTAAATGAATATTTAGAAAAAATATATATTTATTATAGTATATATTAAAGGTAATAACTGCAACTTGCCTTTTTCATTCTTTTGTGGTATAATTCGTCTGTATATTGGATTTTTATGTCTGTTTACAGATGCGAAATTGAGGAATTGTTATGTTTGAAAACATTTACAATCAAATATATTATATCGGAATTCAGACAATGCGATATGGCAAAAGATTTTTCAAGGGTCTGTGGGCTTTAATGCTTAAACCATTGAAAACTATTGCTACGCTTGTTTTCACATTGTTTATTCTTATTGACAAGTTTGCCCTTAAAACATTCCATGAAATCGTAAATGAAATAAAAGATTTGGTTGAAGATACCCGAAAAGTTTCTGATAAACTTACTCAGGCAAAAGTTGAGGGTAACTGGTTTAAGAAATTTTCTGCTTATGTTAAAAAAGCAAATTTACGTTACAGAAAAGCGTTCGTTTATGTGCTTAATTTTGCATTACCGATAGTGGCTTTTGTCATTCTTCTTAACGTGGCAACTTTGTGGGCGGATACAACCTTTGCTCTTGAAGTGAATTATAACGATAAAACAATCGGTTATGTGCAGAATGAAGAGGTATATAAAGAAGCCAGAGAGTTAGCTTTCGACCGTCTTGACATTTCTGCTGCATCGTCAGTTGTTACAGACGACGGAAAAGAAACCGAACTTATAGGCGAAGCACAATATAAAATCAAAGCAGTGAAGTTGAGCCAGATTAACGATGCTTCTGAAATTTGTGATAAGCTTATTGAAAATTCTGACAGTAAAATTACAAACGCTTGCGGAATTTATATTGATAATCAGTTCGTATGTGCGGTTAAAAATGAAACTGACGCATTAAGTGTTTTTGACAGTATTCTTGCTGAGCACGAAACTGACGAAGAAAATGCAGTGGTAAGTTTTGTTGAAAATATTGAGTATGTTCAGGGTCTGTACCCAGACAATGAAAGCACAGTAAAAGATGCGGCTTTTCTTAGTGAAAAACTCAATTCTAAAAAGAGTGAAGCACGCTATTATACCGTTCAGGCAGGAGATACTGTTTCTCAGATTGCACAGAAATTCGGTATGAAATCTTCACAGATTTTCAATCTTAACCCATCCCTTAAAGAGAATATTTATATCGGCCAACAGATACTTTTGTCAAATGAGGTTAATTTCCTTCGTGTTCAGACTACAAAAACTGAAACAAGAAGAGTGGAAATTCCTTATAAAACAGTAGAAATCAAGACAGATAAACTCTACATAGGCGACAAAAAGACTGTTACTAAAGGCGCTAATGGCGTGCAGGAAGTAACGGAACTTGTAACATATATTGACGGTGTAAGAGTATCAACAAAAGAGGTTTCACGAACAACAATAAGTGAGCCAAGAGACCAAAAAGTTCAGGTAGGTACAAAGAAAAACAATTATTCATCAGGTGCTATTGTGTCTGGTGGCGGTCGTCTTTTATGGCCTACGGTGGGCGCTTACTCTGTTTCATCTGGATACGGTCGCCGTAATTTCGGTGACGGTTGGCACGCGGGTATCGATATTGTCCGTCCAGGTGGCAGTACGGGTTGTACTGTTGTTGCTGCAGAGTCAGGAACAGTAACCTTTGCAGGTTGGTATGGCTCAGGTGGTAATACAGTTATTATCAAGCACTCAGGCGGTCTTTCTACAATGTATAACCATATGAGAAACGGCTCATTAAGAGTTTATTCAGGTCAAAAAGTTGTTAGAGGACAAGCAATTGGACAAATTGGTGCAACAGGTTTTGTTACAGGTGCACATCTTCACTTTGAAGTTAAGGTTAATGGTAGAAATGTTAACCCTATGAACTATTTAAAACGATAATTTGATTGGATTTTGAAAATGGAAAAATACATAATTGCCGGATTAAAAACTGAATACCAAGTTCGTGGCGAACTTCTTCGTGAACGCTCAGAGCCGTACAAAGCGGATTTTAGTGACGATGAAACTCAGATAAGAGCAATTGTAAGTGATGAGTATATAAATAGAAGAATGGAAAAAATTCCATATCTTAATGCAGATGAACACGAATATATGTGGACTTGCGAAGCGTTTTACAGAGAACTTTTAAGGTATAATGGTATGATGCTTCATTCCTCTTGCGTTGAAAAAGATGGATTTGCATATCTTTTTTCTGCACGAAGCGGAACAGGCAAGTCGACCCACACTCATTTGTGGCTTAAAAATTTTGAGGGTGCAAGAATTATCAATGACGATAAGCCCGCGCTCATTTTAGATGAAGGCAAGTGGTATGCTTGTGGAACTCCGTTTTCAGGAAAAACTGATGAAAATATAGATGTTAGAATTCCTGTAAGAGCAATTGTATTCTTGCACAGAAGCGAAACTAATTCTGTAAAAAGAATTCCAATGCCACAAGCAATAGGACTGATGATTGAACAGACATTGCATCCGGCAAACAAAGAACTTGCTGAAACAATGCTCGATATGGTTGACAAATTGTTGCGTGATGTGCCTGTGTTTTCATTAGGGTGTAA
The DNA here is from genome assembly GCA_017631955.1 of Clostridia bacterium. Lineage (GTDB taxonomy): Bacteria > Bacillota > Clostridia > Oscillospirales > Acutalibacteraceae > Fimenecus. The sequence goes on along the minus strand of JAGBSJ010000005.1, from coordinate 23,454 downwards.
TATGGATGATGATGCGGCAATAGTTGCATACAACGAAATTGAAAGGTTGATTAACGAATGAAAATAAAAGACGGATATATCTTGAAAGAAGTTGCCGGTTCAAATATTGTTATTGCAACAGGTAAACAAAAATTGAATTTTAACGGAATTATGACTTTTAACAGTGTTGGTGCAGATGTTTTCAATATGCTTGATGGCACAAACTCTGTTGATGAAATAGTAGTAAAAATTGCAAACGACTACGGTGTGTCTGTTGAAAGAGTTAAAACAGATGTGGAAAATCTTATAAAGAAAATGAAAGAGCATAATTTGCTCGACGAATAAGGCGACAAAATGAAAGATACAGCAGTTTTGAAATGGATTTATAATCACTGCGAAAAACGCAGAGCAGAAGGTGTGGCACTTGTTGTGCTTAACGCCTTTTCTGCCGTTTGTGCAACTATGTTTGCGGTGCTTTCTAAAACTGTAATAGATAATGCTCAAAGCAAAAACTCAGACGAGCTTTTAAAGAACGCTTTAATTCTTATGTTTTTTATAATTTTTCAGATTATAGCGAGAGTTTGCGCTTCTTTTGTTGAGGCAATAAGTCAGGGTAGAGCGGAAATTGCTCTTAAAACTAACGTTTTCAAAAGTGTTATTTATGGTCAATATGCAAATGTAAGTGAGCGTCATAGCGGTGACCTTATGACTCGTCTTACATCAGATGTAACGCTTGTAAGTGATAACTATGTAAGAATTTTTCCGTCAATGGTAGCATATATCGCCAGAATTGCAAGCGCCGCGATTGCTCTGTTGGCTCTTGATAAACGCTTTGCAATAGTATTTATTGTTTGTGGTATAGTTGTAATTATAGCGGCGGCAACATTCAGAAAAATACTTAAAAATTTGCACTTGCGCGTACAGAAAAGAGATGCACGTGTCCGTTCATTTATGCAGGAAATGCTTGAAAATCTTTTTGCAGTAAAAGTTTTTGGTATAGAAGAAAAAATCATAAACCGCTCATATAAACAACAGAAAAAGTTCTATCGTGAAAAAGTAAAGAAAAAAAGTTTTTCGATTTTAGCAACTATCAGTTTTTCGCTGGCTTTTGCAATAGGATTTCTTGCGGCGGTTTGGTATGGCTCATACGGAATTCTCAACGGCACAATGACTTTTGGTACAGTTGTAGCAATTGTTCAGCTTGTGAATCAACTGCAATCACCTATTGTAGGTGTTACAAGCGTGTTGCCCGCTTTCTATGCCATGATTGCATCTGCACAGCGCCTTATTGAAATTTCAGAAGTGGGCAATGATGAAACAGAAAGCGATATGGCAATTGAATATAACGATTTCAAAAAAATCAAGGCAGAAAATGTGTCTTTTGGTTATGGTGGCGAAAAAGTTATTTCGAATGCAACCTTTACTATTGAAAAAGGTGAGTTTGTAGGAATAAAAGGTCCGTCAGGTGCGGGAAAATCAACAGTATTTAAATTGATTACAGGACTTTACCCGGCAAATGATGGTTGCATTTGTATTGAAACAGAAAAAGGCGAGTGTTCTTGCCAGAAAACAAGACATCTTTTCTCAGTAGTCCCTCAGGGTAATATGCTTTTCAGCGGAACAGTAAGAGAAAACATTACCTTGCTTCGACCACAAGCAAGTGAAGAAGAAATAAAACAAGCGGTTACCGATTCGTGTGCCGAGTTTGTCTATGACCTTGAAAATGGACTTGATTTTGTGCTGAGCGAAGATGGTGGCGGAATTTCAGAAGGTCAGGCACAACGACTTGCGGTTGCACGTGCTCTTTTAGGTGAAGGAAAAATTCTTCTTATGGATGAGTCAACAAGCGCTCTTGATAGTGAAAGTGAAAAGAGATTGCTACAGAATATCAGAAAACGAAAAGATATTACTGTGTTGTTCATTACTCATCGCGAATCTGTTCTTGAATATTGTGACCGCGAAATTATAGTTTCGGACGGTAAAATAGAAGAAAGTTGAATTATTTCTAAAAAAAGATTGCATAAAGCAAATTGCTTTGATATAATGAGTTGAATAAAATAAATATTCTGGGAAACTATGTGATAGGAGTATTAAATATGGAATATAATTCTAAAATGAACCAAGTTGAAGAAGGTATTGATTTTCAGACCATAACTCAATATGCAGTACGCGTTATTCAAAAATGGTGGGTAATTTTCATTGCTGCTGTTGTTTGTGCAGGTATTGGTTTTGGTGTTGCAAAACTCAACTATGTGCCATCATACACATGTACAATGCGTTTTGTTATTGATAATAAAGGTGAAAATACAATCACTTCAGGGCAATCTGCATCCGATATCAGTGCAGGTGTTAACCTTGCTAAAAACTATCAGTATATTATGACTGAAACAAACAGTCTTATGGATATTGTTGCACAGAACAGTGGTTACAAAGTAAATGGTAAAGACCTTTCTGGTAGCGATGTTAAGCGTATGGTAAGTTCAACTCTTATGGAAGAAACTGCTATTATTGCACTTTCTATTACATCTTCTGACCCTAATGTTTCTTATGCAGTTGCAACAAGTTATGTTAACAATTATAGCCAGATTACAGAAAAGGCATATCAAAGCACTCGTGCTATTCTTATTGACCCTCCTGTAAAACCTGAAAAAGCAAATGCTAACAACACAACTCTTCTTTACACATTGTTGGGATTTGTTGCAGGTGCAGGTATGGTTGTTCTTGCAATCTGTCTTATCATCTTTATTAAAGATACAGTTAAAGCATCTGATGATATTACAAAGAAACTTGGTAGCAAAATGCTCGGCTCAATCATCAGTATTAAGAAGTCAGGTAAAGATGCAGAAAAGCAGAATATTCTTATTACTGACAGAAAGAATGGCTTTATGTTCATTGAAGCATTCAAACTTATTCGTACTAAGATTGAAAATGTTGCAAAACGTCAGAATTATAAAGTGTTTACAATTACTAGTGCTTCTGAAAATGAAGGTAAAACAACAATTTCAACAAACACTGCATTGGCTCTTGCACAGAACGGAAAGTCAGTATTACTTGTTGATGCAGACCTTCGTAAACCATCAGTATACAAAACATTAGGTGTTTCTGCTGCTAACGAATCTGGTCTTGCAGGCGTAGTTCGTGGTGAAAAATCACTTAGTGAGTCAATCAAGTATTTTGAAAAATTCAATTTATTCCTTCTTATTTCAAGCCAGCCAGTTACTGACTCTGCTGAACTTCTTGCATCTGACGAAACTGCAGAAGTTATTGAAGCAGTTAAGAATGAATTTGACTATGTTATTATTGATACTCCTCCTGCAGGTCTTGTTGCTGACGCGGCAATCGTAACTCAGTATGCAGATGCTTGTATGGTAGTTGTTCGTAATGACCACTCTCCAATCCGCCGTATTAAGAAAGCAATTGAAGATATGAGTGCAACAGGTAAAGAAGTTGTTGGTTGTATCTATAATGGCACAGAAGTTGGTGTGGCAAATAAATTCCTTAAAACATCAAGAAAGAGCAAAAAGGGTTACGGTTACGGTTATGGCTACGGCTATGGTTATGGTTACGGCTATGGTTATGGTTACGGCTCAAGCAGTGATAAAAAGAGCAAAAAATAATTAAACAATAAACTACAAACCGTACTTAGTGTACGGTTTGTTTTTGTAAGGATGTAAACAATGAGTGTGAAAGAAAACAAAATGGGAGTAATGCCCATAGGAAAGCTGTTGTTTTCAATGTCTGCACCAATGATGCTTTCAATGATTATTCAGGCGTGCTATAACATTGTTGACAGTATATTTGTTGCCCAGTTAAGTGAAAATGCATTGAATGCGGTTTCACTTGCCTTCCCATTGCAACAACTTATGATTGCAGTATGTGGCGGTACAGCAGTAGGTATGAATGCGTTGCTTTCAAGGGCTCTCGGCGCAAAAGAATTTGATAAGGCAAATAAAATTGCAAACACAGGAATTTTCTTGTTTGCTTGTAGTTATGTAGTTTTTGCTCTGGTTGGCTTTTTCTTTTCAAAGCCATTCTTTTTAGCACAGACCGATGTGGAAGAAATCGTAAAGTACGGCACAGACTATGCAACAATCTGTATGTGTGGTGCAATAGGTATTTTTTCTCAGTTCTGTTTTGAAAAAATGCTTCAGGCAACAGGAAGAACATTCTGCACAATGATTACTCATCTTATGGGTACAATTGTTAATATTATTCTTGACCCTATTCTTATTTTTGGACTTTTCGGATTTCCTCGTCTTGAAGTTGCGGGCGCGGCGGTTGCGACCATTTCAGGTCAAATTGTTGCAGGACTTGCAGCAATTCTTTTCAATCTCAAGTTTAATAAAGATGTTCATATAAGTTTGAGTTTAATCCGATTTGAAAAAGCAATAGTAAAAGAAATTTATAGAATCGGTCTTCCGTCAATTATAATGCAGTCAATCGGTTCAGTTATGACATTCTGTCTTAACAAAATTCTTATTGCATTTACAACAACCGCAACAGCAGTTTTTGGTGCATACTTTAAGTTGCAGAGTTTCATTTTTATGCCAATTTTCGGACTCAATAATGGTATGGTGCCGATTATTGCATATAACTATGGTGCAAAACGATATGACCGTGTTAAAAAGACAATTACAATTACAATTATCACAGCCATCTCAATTATGTTTGTGGGATTGTTGGCGTTTGAGTTTATACCGCATATTCTTCTTGGTTTCTTTAACGCGTCAGAAAGTATGCTCCAGATCGGTGTGCCAGCGCTTAGAATTATCGGTACACATCTTCTTTTTGCGGGATTCTGTATTATTGCTGGCTCTGTTTGTCAGGCAATCGGCAACCCGAATCACAGTTTGATTGTTTCTGTTTGTCGTCAGTTGGTGGTATTACTTCCTGCGGCGTGGATTCTTTCAAAAACAGGGCGTCTCGAATTCGTGTGGTTTGCATTCCCAATAGCAGAATGTGTATCACTTGTTTTGAGTTCAATTTTCTTAAAGAAAACATTGAAAACTGCAAAAGAAAAAATGAAAGACTTAATGGCATAAAAAAGAATATAATTTTATTGGCGGGGTGTTCATCCCGCCATTTTTCTTATAAAAAATGAGAAAAATATATAAAAATTAAAGAAAAATTTTAAAAACAGGAGAAAAATATTCTTTTTACACCAAAATTGTTAAAATTTTGACAAAATCGTCAGAAAAACACGCTTGAAGTTCATATGAACCTGTGATATAATCAAACCACGATGAAAGGAGGGCAAAGAAAAATGCTTGAAAAAATACCGGGAACAGCACTCCCGTTTAATATTTCGGCGGCAGAAAACTGTTATTCGTTGATTTCACCCTTGTTAACAGTAACAAAAGGTCTGACTTTATCGCAAGTAACCGAGTTAACAGGTCTTGAAACATCAACAATACAGAATTGGGTAAAACGCGGCTGGGTAAAAAATCCCGAAGGAAAGCGTTATGGAGAAGAACAGGTGATGCGTGTAATATTAATAAATATGATGCGCGGCTCAATGCAACTTGAACAGATAGCTTTTCTTATGGCTTATATCAATGGGTCGGTGGAGGACAGAGCAGACGACATTTTACCCGATAAGGACTTATTTAATGTGTTGTGCAATATAATATATATCTGTGAACAGAGCTCTGCGCTTGATATGGAGCATCTTGATAAGATTATAGAAAATCAGATTGAAAAAGCGAAAATCAACGATGTAATATCTGCAAAGAAACTTAAAACGGCATTGAGAGCAATGGTGCTGGCGTTTCTTTCAACACAGATAAGAGATATGGCGCAAAAAGCATTCGCACAATTACTTTGAGGAGGGGAGTTTGAGTGACAGACTTTTATGTATCAATTTCGCCTGACGAAGCAATTGACCTTATTGACAAAGAGGTTATAAACGGCTCAATTACAGGCGAGAAAATCGACGAATACGCAAGTGATATGGGTAATGGAACCAAACTTACTGTTTCAGTTTATGAAAAGCATTATTACCGTGCAGGTAACCGACTTACACTGACAGTGGTAGCAGACAATCTCCGCGGTAGAACACACATTCATACTGCAAGTGGTGGCGGCGGTCAGGGTTTTTTCAGATTTGACTGGGGTGCGTCAGGCAGTTTTGAAGATACAGTTATGAATGCTCTGTATAAATATATAATTGAGTAAAGGAGTGAAAGAATTGGAATTCTTTTTTGAAAACTTATGGGCATTATGGGTTGCCGTGGGCGTTGTAGCTCTCATAATTGAACTTTCAACAGCGGCACTTGTATCAATATGGTTTGTGCCTGCAGCAATTCTTACTTGTTTAGTGTCTTTAGTAGTTGACAGTTTCTTTATTCAGATTATCGTTTTTGTAATACTCAGTATAATTGCTATGATTATTTCTCGTAAAGTTTACAAGAAATACATAAAGAAAGACAAAGACGAAGTGAGTGTAGACAGTAAACTTATCGGCAAATACGGTAAAACTACTGAAGAAACAGATGGTCTTAACGGTAAAGTGCTTGTAGGCGATATTTACTGGAAAGCTAAAACTCAAAATGGCGAAAAAATTGCAAAAGACGAATCGGTTAAAATAGTAAGCGTTGAAGGAACAACGCTCATTATAACAAAATAATTTTATTAAAGGAGAAACACTATGGAACTTATTTTTACACCTTTTATTGTAATCGCAGTACTCGCAATTGTAATTATTATTAAAAACGTAATCATTGTACCACAGGCGAATGCATATGTTATTGAACGCCTTGGTGCATACCACACAACATGGGACACAGGTATTCACGTGAAAATTCCTGTTATTGACAGAGTGGCAAAAAGAGTAAGCTTGAAAGAAGCAGTTGTGGATTTTCCACCTCAGCCAGTTATTACAAAAGATAATGTTACAATGTCAATCGATACAGTTGTTTTCTACAGAATAGTTGACCCTAAACTTTACACATACGGTGTTGAAAGACCTATGATGGCTATTGAAAACCTCACAGCAACAACACTTCGTAACATTATCGGTGATATGGAGCTCGATGCAACTCTCACATCAAGAGATATCATCAACTCAAAAATCACAACAGTTCTTGATGAAGCAACAGACGCTTGGGGTATTAAGATTAACCGTGTTGAGCTTAAGAACATTATGCCTCCAAAAGAAATTCAGGATTCAATGGAAAAACAGATGAAGGCAGAACGTGAACGCCGTGAAAAAATTCTTCAGGCAGAGGGCGAAAAGAAAGCTGCAATCCTTGTTGCAGAAGGTGAAAAAGAATCTGCAATTCTTCGTGCTGACGCTGTTAAAGAGTCAAAAATCCGTGAGGCAGAAGGTGAGGCAGCAGCAATTCTTAAAATTCAGGAAGCAACTGCAGCAGGTATTGATATGATTAACAAGGTAAATCCAAGTAAAGAATTTATCAGTATCAAAGCACTTGAGTCTTTTGAAAAAGCAGCCGACGGCAAAGCAACAAAGATTATTATTCCGTCAGAAATTCAAGGGCTTGCAGGTCTTGCAACATCTCTTACAGAACTTGCAAAAAAAGATTAAAACTGACACATATTTTTAAAGTGTCTAAAAACTAATAAAAACCACGCAGAATGTCTATTTTGCGTGGTTTTTTTGTTCATATTTTGTTCAAAAAACAATTGACAAGGGGTACAAAAAGGAATATAATTGATTATCTATAATAGGATTACTATCTATAATTATATTCATTTTTAGGAGGGTACTGTTTTGGCAGTATTTAATATTAAACAAAGCAACGACTATATAGAGTCATATTACAATAAAGATACCGGCTTTGAAATCGGTTGTTATACCGTAAAAGAAATGAAAGCCCTTTACCCAGACGGAGGAATTCGTGTTGTTGGTCAGTTGGCTTATGGTACAGACGAAATCGGCACAATAACTGCAGACGATATTGAAGAAACCGTTTATAAGCCAACATCTTCTGCAAGATATAAAACAATCGGTTATATTGAACTTGAGTCTGGTTCATTTATCGCAGTTAAAAAAGATAATATTCTTGCATTCGTTATGTTAATCGTGCTTGGTCTTTTAGTGCTTGCGGGATTAATTGCAGGTCTTGGAATGTTAATTGGTGGTGGCGATGACGAACCTACTACAACAGCACCAAACATTCTTGATGTAGACCAGCAACAAGGTTTAGGCGAACTTGATTTACCAGATAAAGTTGAAGATATGGGCTCAAAGAATGTTACAATGAACGGTATTGCTCAGATTAACTTCAAAGCAGGTCAGGTTGAACAGAATTTTATTCTTTCAAACTCTGAAAAGAACAAAGATATATGTTTTGTTGTATTCACAATTTATCTTGATAACAACGAAAACGGCATTATTGATGCAAGTGATGAAAAACTTTATCAGTCAGGACTTGTTCAACCAGGTTATTCGGTATCAAGATTTAAGATTTCACGTTCACTTGATGCAGGCGAATACAAAGCGATAGTTCATCAACAGCCATATTCTTATGACCAGGCAAGAACTCCGCTTAATAATTTTGTTGTAAAAACAGACCTTATTGTAAAATAACTTACTTTATATAGATTAAAAACAGAAAGGAAGAAGATTATGAAGAAATTAACTTCCAAAAAGTGTATAGCCCTTGTACTTGCTATGGTAATGATTATCACATCAATACCATTTATGATGGTTGGCGCGGTTACAACTGGTGCATACGACCCTGCACCATATTGGGGCGATGACCCTAATGACGAATATGGTGCAATCAACACTAACTTCGTAGCTACACTTAATACTGATGGTAGTGTTGATATTTCGTTCCCAAATGCTAAAGCACAGAAAACTTATGATGGTAGTAGCACAAAGACAATCACAAAATATGTTTTTACACTTACCAAGTTGCAAGAGGACGGAACACGAAAAGAGATTTACTCTGAAATGTTTACTGCAGCACAAGTTGCAACTGGCGTAGAAGGCGCTAAATATCCTAACAACATTTATTATGGACCAGGCGGACTTGAATCACTTCCTGACTATGATGTGCAGTCTACATACGACGTTGCAATCATGGCAATCGATAGTGATGGTTGGTTTTCAGATAAAATTCATACTCTTTTATCAGATGTTCCATATTATGAACTTTCTGCAGACTTTTCTCCAGTTGAAACTTGGGTAGCTCGTGAAATGCTTCTTTTTAACGGCAGAGGTAATGCGCAGATTAATAGCGAGACCCAAACTTCAGATGGCAAAGAGAATAATCGCGACTATAAAGTTTATTCTGGTTCAAAAATTGACACTAATGGTTATCTTGCAGAAACAGGGTATAATGGCACTGGTGCATATCGTTTTTGGATAAAGGGAGCATACGACGGTACACCATATAGTGTGCAGACCACATGGAGCCGCTCCCATTATGACTTCACAAACGCAGAAGAAGTTTGGTTCTATGTTGACTTCAGCCGTGTTAACATAAACAAGGTTGCATTTAGTTTATCATCCAATCAAAAAACATATACTACTTGGAAGAGTGGAGATGATACAACTGATTCCAGTAGTTATGGCGACATTTTCTCAACAGTATCTGTTGCTGGTGTAAACACGGGCACGATTACTGAAGGTCTATACATTCAGAACGGTGACGGTCTTTGGGAAAGCACATCAATGACGGATGGTTACTTTACAGACCTTTCGGGTTATGAAGGATTTATCCGCATTCCTGTTGAATACTTTATTCTTCAGGTTGACCAGAATTTGATGCATTATTCAAACAATACAAACTCAGCAAGTTTTGACGGCAATACTTTAGAAGCTCTAGAAAGTTGGGTTAATAGCGTATCCTTCCTTGATGCGACCTATGACAAAGTTATATTAACTGATACAAACGGAACTGTTAAGGGTGAATTTACAGGTACAAACTCAGAAAAGATTTCATACAAGGCAGCTAATGCTGACGGCTGGTCAGAAAAAGAAGTAAGCTTTATTAATGTAGTTGTTAACCATGCTGGCACCCCAGTTAATGAAGCTTTGTCTCTTCAGGAACGTTTCCAAAAAGTACAGGGAAACTTTGATTGGGACATATTTGGTTGGCCAGATAGGTCTTATGAAATGGGTACAATGTTGCATACGGGTGCGTCAGCTACTGTGGCAATCAGTGGCACAACTGCAACATATTCAATAGACTATGCAAAGGCACCAAAGGCTATTAGTGATATGATTTCAGCAGGTATTGAGGTTGCAGGTTGGTCTGATGATTCAGTTGCAAAGAGCTTTTATATTGACCAGGTTATGTTCTGTCAAAAGGCAGAGGGTGCAACATTCAATACGGATGGCTCAGTTGCAAGCACATCTTCAGTTAAGTTCCCTGAGGAAGTTGGTTTTGCAGGCGATTTAGGTAAAAAAGTAGCAGGTTATTACGATAGAACCGTTGAAGTTCCAAAAGCAATTGCAAATTATATTATGGAGTATGTTGGAGAAATTCCATCACTTGAAGATGTTAACGCGATTGACATGATTGAAGATATCATACTCAATTATCGTGAGTGTTTCCCATCTGTTTTAGCTACTGATTCTGATGAGATAGTATTTAATAAAGCTACTGCTCATATGGTTAACAATTTAGGATACACAGAAGCTGTACATAGATATAATTCTGCAAAAACTTTTATAGATACTTATGTGAATTTGGGCGATACTGCTCGAAATTATAATGCTGTTATTGCTTTTGAGGCGGGTGTAGAAAAATTGCCTAACCCTCAATTTGCAAATTATAATGATGATGCACTTAAAGCAGACCTTGAACAGTTAATGGCTCTTTATAAGTCATTCAATTTGAGCCATTTTGAGATTCTTGGTACAGAAGCTGAAGAAAAGTTTACAACTCTTTACAGCATTATGATGGGCGAAGAGGTTAAAACTGGTTATTCAATTGGCGGTTACCCATTTATTCCATTTAACGATTTTGAAAAAACCATAAATGGTTATCCTGCGGGATATTCTGTTGGTCAACAATCATTGTTGTATTTTGATGACTATCCTAACAATAGTTCTGAAGATAGCAAGAGGTATGATGTAAATAATACGAAGAATTTTACAACTTATCTCACATCAAATACAATTAACCAGACTCCTGCTATTAGTGGCGGTTCAATTGGTTGGTCTATTCAGGATTATCGTGCAAGTATTGACGGTGGTAATAATGCTTATATTGGAGACGAGTACTTCGGACGAATGGAAGCAATAATCAGTAATAAAGGTTTCTCGAATTCATTAGGCGCCACTGTTAAACTTAAAGGCGACCTGAATTCTTCTGCTACTCCATACAAATTCGCGGTTCTTTCAACAACATATAAAGGGCAGAATGTAAGTGAATGGTCAAACCTGCAAGGTCTGAATCTTTCAGCACTTGCAGTTAATGAAAAAACAAGTCATGGTCTTGATTCTGCAGATGTAACGCGTTACAACGGGGCAACACCTAACTCTTTTGTTATGTATGTTGACTTTACAGATGTTGAGGGTCTTGTTATGAATATTAAATTTATTCTCAGAGACCCCGACGGATACGACGTAAACTGTTATTTCTGTGCAGGTTATGCGGAAGAAAATCCAATTATCTACTTGCTTGATGAAAACGGCGAGTGGGAAGAGCAAGCACTCGCACAGTCAAATATTGATACCAATGGTTCGTGGTTTGGTGATGCAAAAGGTGTTTGTTCAATTGCACCTTCAAGTCTTAATACTCTAGAAGGTTATAAAGGATTCATTAGAATCCCGCTTTCGAACTTCCGTGTGCCAAGACATAGCGGTATTGCGGGTTCTGTAGTTAACAATGAGTTCCTTGACAACCTTATAGATGAAGAAACATATGGCAAATGGTCTATTGTTCAAGCAAAAGTTGCCTTCTGGGATTACACAGGCGCAAACGTGGGTAAAGATGTTACAATTGATGCTATGGGCTTTACTTATGACCCATCTTGCACAACTCGTAAGGTTAATAATGACCCTAATGCGATAATTAACAAACTTAACGCCGACAACGGAATAATCGTTACTAATATGGACGAATATTTTGGTGTTAAGACCAACGACTCAGTCAATGTTGAAAAAATGATTGCTGAAATCGACCCGTATGTAGGCAAAGATAAGTTCATTGAAGATTGTAATGCGGTTGTAGAGGCATACAATAAACTGTCTCCACATCAGAAACAACTTAAAGAAATTGATACAGCATATAATACATTGTTCTATGACAAGTATCTTGCTTTGTATCAGGATTATGATACCGTAATCAATGAGCCAGATTGGAAATGCGAATATCAGAATATTGATGATGGTAGTGGAAATGTTACAACAGCAGTTGCTCAACTTAAAACAGATATTAATAATATTGCTTATGATGCAAAAATGTTTATGCATTCTAACTATCCACTTCCTTTACCAAGTAAAGACGCGACATTGACATATCCTGCGTTCGGTATTGAAAGCAAAGAACAAGCTGAGAAAATAGTTCTGATGTACGAAAACGGTTACAATAGAATGAGTAAAGCACAGCAAAGTGAGGTTGCCGAAACCGAATTACAGTACCTTAAGAATGCATATTACGCAGCACAAAGAATTCTTCTTGTTGAAGACTATATGGCGGACATTGACGAGTTTAGTGGAAAAATTACTGGTGTTTATAAGGCAGGTACTGCCGAGCCGGATGTCAGAATGGTAAAATACGGCGATGAGGGACTTCTTAAGGCTCTTGACCTTTACGATGAAATGAGCGTTTTCGCGAAAGACATTCTTGAAGTTACTGCAGGCGGTGCTTATAACAATATGCACGCGGCGGCAGAAGCAATCTACGATAACTCTCATACAATTACAATGTCAAATGGTACAGCAATTCAGGGCGGTATTCTTATATTTGAGGAGGATATGCTCGAGTGTGCTACAAAAGTTGCAGATAAAATTGATGTAAGAACAGTTCTTGATACAGATACTCTTAATGAAATCGAGTACTATTTAGGACAAACAGAAAGCTTCTTACCACGTTATGCTCAAGTTGATGAAATCAATGTGGCGTATCACGAACTTGCAGATTTGCTTCCATTTGCTGATATGTCATCGGTTGATGGTGACGGCAACGAAATAACAACAATCACGCTTAACAACGATTCGGAAACTACTATGGAGTATCGGGCGTACATTGATTTAAGCTATGTGGCAACAAGACTTAATAAGAATGTCGACCTTTATGCAATGTCTGACCTTAAATGGACTCAAAAGCAAATAACTGGTACAACACCTTATGATTTTGGTTATTACTACTACGATGAGCTTCAGGGTTCAGCCGAACAGGGCGTAATTACTGCAAAGTTAGGAAGTTATTCAAATGGAAACTCATCAACCTTTGGTAGATATTCTTACAAATTAAGCGTTGACCCTGTCGAAGCTTCAAAGGTGCCTACAGGTTCCGAATATGAAAGCACAATTGTCTTTTACATTGTGGACCCTGAAATTATTGCGGAAAAGGCCGTTGATAATGTAACAATTGAAGAGGTTCTTAAAGAAAACGAGGAAGACGAAACTCTCGAACACAATTACCTTGAAAGAATTGAGGTAAAGGTTGAGTTTAAATCAACAAACGGCGCAGACCCTATGAGTTTTGAGTTGCAAATTCCTGCAACGGTTCAAGTTGCTTGGGGTGATTCATCAGAAAAAGATGTTTCATATAAAGTTGAAGCAACGCTTGGTAGCAACAAACTTTCAGTAAGCGTTGCCGATGACGGCACAAACAAACTTACCGATTCAACAGGTAAACATAAACTTAGTTATACAACAACTAATTTTGATGTTGCAACAGAGTTTACAGATTCAGTCGCCGCAGGAACAAAACCAGCCAATGCTCCAAGCATTAAGATAACTGGTTGGGACAATGTTCCGGTTGGGGAATACAGTACACAGTTGACTTATACAGTTGATGTGACGAGTTAATGAGGGGAGGAGATGACAGAAATGAAAAAATTCTTTTCCGTAGGATTAGCAATTGTAATGCTCACACTTTGCATTACACCTGTATTTGCAAATCCGCAGTCAATTGAGATTTCAACAAAAGCGGACCGTGCGGAATACGAACTGACTTATCCTGCAGATATTGAAATTCCGTGGCAGACAACTGCCATAGGAATTGGTGAAGTAACAGCAACAAAAATGCTTATTGAACCAGGTAAAATGGTAAAGGTTACAGTTGCTTCGCAGAATAATTTTAATCTTGTAAACGAAGCAGATAGTACAAAAACTATTGAATACAGTTTACAGAACGAAGACATCTCTTTCTTCCCTGGTGATTATGGTGAAAGTTTCACTCTTTCAGTAGAGATTGAAGACGATGAATGGCTTCATGCCGCAAGCGGTAAACATAGTGATATTCTTACGTTCACTGCAGAATATACCGATGCGACTTAAATAGTAATTTAATCTTAAAAAGGAGTAATATATTATGAAAAGAGTTTTATCACTCGCAATGGCACTCGTTATGATGATGGCTGTTATGGTTCCTGCATTTGCAGCAGAGCTTAAAGCAAAACCTGAAAGCGCAGACGTTATCATCAATACAGATACCAAGAAAGATACTGATGATGACGGTATCGGCGACACAGATGCAGAAGAATACACAGTAACAATTCCTGCAGATACAACAATCCCTTGGGGTACAGAAGAAACTAATGTTTCATATTCAGTTGAATCACACCTTAAGAGAGATGGTAGAGTTAAGGTTACAGTATCAGGTGCAGGCGTTATGAAAACAACAGATGGAGCATACGGAATTTCTTATGACCTTGAAGGTGAGGGCGTTGCTTTCACATCAGATGTTCCTACAATTTATCCTGCAGCAACAAAGGCAGTAACAGTTGCTATTTCTGCAGATAACTGGAATTCAGCAGTTGTTGAAGAATACAGCGATATTCTCACATACACAGCAGAAATCGAAAGAGTATAATTTTATAAATAATTAAAGGAGACATAGATTATGAAAAAAGTTATTTCTTTGGTAATGGCACTCGTTATGATGCTGGCTATTACAGTTCCTGTATTTGCTAATACAGTAACATTTAATGAAGGCGATAAAACTAATGATGTTCAGATTAAAACTGACACAAGCAAGCTTACAGGTGACGGAACATATACAGTTACAATTCCTTCAACAATGCCAATTGCTTGGAATACAATATCAACAGAATTTGACTATTCTGTAACAAGCACTCTTAAAGCAGACAAAGCAGTTAACATTACTGTTTTACAGAAAAACAAAAAAATGACAGCAACAGATGCTGATATTAAAGACGATATTGTATATTCACTTGCAGGCACAGTTAATGCAACAACAAGTAAGCCATCAGTACAAGATGAAACTTTCAAGTTTACTGTAGAAATCGCTCAGTCAGAGTTTAACACAGCTACTATTGCTGAATATACAGATACTGTTACATTTACAGCAACAATTGTTAACGCATAAGAAAAGGAGATTAATGATTATGAAAAAAGTTATTTCTTTAGTAATGGCATTCGTTATGATGATGGCAATTATGGTTCCTGCATTTGCAGTGGATTTACACATTACACAAACAGGCGCACAAGCAGGTCAGTCAACAGTTCAGACAGATATAAGCAAAATTACTGAGGGCGTTTATACAATTACTTACCCATCAATCATTGATATTGAATGGGGAGAAGAAGGAACTGCAACTTACTCAGTTGAAGCATCTATG
Organism: Clostridia bacterium; assembly: GCA_017631955.1. Taxonomy (GTDB): domain Bacteria; phylum Bacillota; class Clostridia; order Oscillospirales; family Acutalibacteraceae; genus Fimenecus. Next base: position 7,746 of record JAGBSJ010000005.1, on the reverse strand, counting down.
AAAGTTGGCAAGAAACTTACAGTTTCTGTTGCTGATACAACAACTCAGACTCTTACAGGTAAATTAGCTGCAACAGATATCACTGATACACTTGATTACACAATTTCAGGTGACACAACAGCAGAATATACAGGTGGTATGAACGAAACAGAATCACTTACATTCACAGTTGCTGACTGGAATAAAACAGTATCAGAGTACTCAGGTTATGTTACATTTACTGCTTCTGTAAGCGATATGTAAGTTAATAGGAGATAAATAATTATGAAAAAAGTTATTTCTATCGTATTATCACTTGTTATGATGATGGCTATTATGGTTCCTGCATTTGCAGAGACAACTTATCAGTCAGTTTCTCAGCAGGGCGAAAATACTGCTGATGTTGTAACAAGCACAAAAGACATTAATGGCAATGATGCATACTCATATACAGTAACTTTCCCTGCAACAATTTCAGTTGCTTGGAATGATAAAAGTGCACAACCAGCGACATATAAAGTAGAATCACAGCTTCTTATTGGTGATTCACTTAAGATAAGTGTTTCTCCTGTAAACAATGGTAAAATGACAGCTACAGGTACTGATAAGACTTTAACTTACACCCTTGCAGGTGGTGGCGAAGTTGTATTCCCTGAAGTTAATGAAGCAGGTACAACAGCTCCTGATGTAAAAGACGGAACAAATGCAACTGTTACAATTGCTGACTTCTCAGGTGTTCCTGTTGCAGCATACACAGGTACAGTTACTTATTCTGTAACTTATGTTCCTGCCCCATAATTATTTCTTTTGAAAAAAGTTAAGGAGGTGGATTTCATTGAAAAAAGCAATAAGTATTATTGTGGCTTTAGCTATGGTGCTTGTTATGACAGTGCCTTCGTTTGCCGGAAACACTGTTATTTCAACATCAGTACCTTATGAGCATTCAGTTACTGTTACTTATAATGATGGCGGTTATGTGCTTGTAAATGGTAAGCTTTGCCCTGACGATACACAATTTAATATTAATAGATTTGGTGAAATCGACCTTGGCGTAATTTGCGAAAACGGCTATCATCTCGAAAGCGTTGAAGTAAATGGCGCTGATGTTACAGAACAATTTGTCAGTGGCAATCTTAAAATTACAAATATTGTTAATGATATCTTTGTTGAAGTTACTTTTGAAAAATGCTCTTCTGACCCTGACGATAAGTGTGGCAAGGTTGACATAGAAGGAACAGTTTATCTTGGTGACAAAAAACTTACAGGCGCTGAACTCAGCTTTGATTTCGGCAGTGTAACAGCGAAAACAGATAAAGACGGAAGGTATTCAGTTAAAGATATTTCTGACGGAAAACATATTGTTACAATTTCAAAGGATGACGAAGTGCTTGCAAACACATCCTTTGTTATTGAAAGAGCAGATGTTGAAAAGGTAACCCTCACAATTGCATCTGACGGAACACAAGTTATACTTGTTCCTGTTGACGCAGAAAAGGTTTATCTCGATTTTAATATTGCTGATAATGATAAAAATGGAATTCCTGACAAAGACCCTGATGATACAGACCCGGGTGACCCTGAAAACCCTGATTTTCAGGACCCTGACGGAAATCCGGATATAACACCTGACCCTGATGATGACGGTGATGGTGTACCTGATAGTGAAGACGACGATGACGATAATGACGGAATCCCTGATTCAAAAGACCCCGATTCAGATGGCGACGGACATGTTGATGATTATGACGGAACACCTGATGGCGACGATGACAATGACGGCGTTGTAATCACAATTGGCGGACCTAAAAAGGATGTTCCTATTATTCCTATTCCAGATACTTTTGTAGAGTTTTTTGAGAATCCAATCGTCTTGTGTTCGTTAATAGGATTAAGTTTGTTCTTCTTCATTCTTATTATCTTTAAGCGTAAAAAAGACGAAGAAGATGAACGCGAAATTATTGTAGAATAAAGATTTAACCAAATAATTAAAGCCACTCACTCCGAGTGGCTTTTTTATGTGAAAAGATTTATATAAATTATAGTTTGTCGGGTTGATTAAGTGTAAAGTTGAAAACGTAAAGTGGAAAGTGTCGGGTCTGCGACGCTAATTGTATCTACAATTGCAACGCAGTTCATTCGTTTTCCATTTTCCACTTTCCATTTTCCACTTATTCCGACAAACTCAAATTGTCAAGATAAAAAATACCCATCTATTTAATTAGATGGGTTTAAATTTTATATTGCTTTTAGATATTCTTCTAAACAAAGATTATTTGATTTCATTTCGTTTGCAACATCGATGCCGACATAGCGCCAATGCCATGGTTGATAAATCATTCCCGTAATATCTGTTTTATCTTCGGGGTAACGAAGAATAAATCCGTATTTATGGGCATTGTTTACGAGCCATTTGTATTCGTTGGTTGATGCAAATCCTGCACTTGCACTTACAATGTCAACGCTAAGTCCTGCACCATTTTCGCTGCTGCCCGCCGGCTCAATGCGCTTTTCTGCATTTGCTTTCGCCTCGTCTTCGGTCATGCCTTGCAGAACAAATGCCTGAACTTTGTTTTCGTAGTTTGATTGTTGGCGTGAATAACTGCAATAGCCAGAATATGGAGTTAACACAACGCCTTGTGTCAATGCATCTTCATACATAAGCTTATACGCATCAGAAACTCTTGTGTCTGCAGTAACCGAACTGCCGTCAACAACAGGTGAAAGTGTAGGAGTATAAGTTTTACCTAATGGGTACTTTTTACTGATAAGTGCAGTTGCCCAGTTTTCACTGTTAAGCACTTCAACAGGATTGTAATTTTCCCATTTTACAGGTGGCTTTGTAGTAGTTTCAGGTTCGGTTGTGCTTTCTTCTGTGGTTGATTCTTCTGTTTCTGGCGGGAGTGTTGTAGTTTCTTCTACTGTAGTTGATTCTGTGGTGATTTCAACTTCGTTGTAGTTACCGCCGCGGCAGAATATTGCGAATAAAACCAATAAAAGTCCAAGAATTGAAACCAGTGCAACAAGCAAAGCAAGTCGTATTTTTAATCGTCTTTTTTTCATGTTATAATTCCTTAAAGATAAAATTCTTTTTCAACAGTATATAGTTTATTCTTTTTTTATGTTAATGTCAACATTTACAAAATTTTTCAAATATAGTAGTGACTAAACAAAAAAAGTGTGTTAAAATGATTATAATTATATAATTGTGGCAATGCATTTGCCTTTTCTGGAGGTTTTTAATTTGAAAGCAAGTGAAAGTCATGTTCATTACGCTTCTAAAGTTCGCGAATGTTCAAACTTTGCAGTTCGTGAAATAAAAAGAGTTTGTGAGCAGGTAGGTCCTCGTCCTGCAGGTTATGAGGGTGAGAAAAAAGCTCAGGACTACGTTGAAAAAGTAATGACTCCTATTGCTGATGAAGTTACAAGAGAAAACTTTACATTAAGCCCAAAAGCGTTTATGAGTTGGGTTACAATTGACGGAATTCTCGCTTTGATTGCAGCAGTTTTAGGAATTGTTGCATTTACAGGTGTAGTACCACAGTTAGCAAATGCATTCCACATTGTTTCAATTGTACTCTGTGTAATTTCAATATTCTTCCTTGTGGGCGAGTTCTTGCTCTACAAAAAAGTTCTTGACCCATTCTTCAAAAAAGAAGAATCAAGTAATGTAATTTGCAAAATTAAGGCAAAAGGCGAAGTAAAAAGAAGAATTATCATTGGTGGTCATATTGACTCTGCTTATGAATGGCGTTATACATATATGGGCGGACCTAAAATGGTTACTGCAGTAGTTGCAGGTGCGGTTTTAGGACTCCTCTTAACTCTCGTTGTAGGCATTGTTGGTATGTTTATAGATAACAATAGTGCCAACATCGTGTTAATAGTGTTACAGGCGATTGTAGTGCCTTTTATTGCATCTGTAATCTTCTTTGTTAACTGGAAATTAGTGGTTGACGGTGCAAATGACGATTTGACAGGCGTGTTTACATCTATGGCAGTTCTTCTTTACCTTAAAAATAATAACATTAGTTTTGAAAATACTGAGGTTATTGCAGTTTCAATGGGTGCTGAAGAAGAGGGACTTCGTGGCTCAAAGGCATTTGCAGAATTGCACGGCGACGAGTATAAAAACGATGGTGTTGAAACCGTTTTCGTAGCACTTGATACACTTCGCGATTATGAGTTTATGGGCATTGTTACAAAAGATATGACTGCAACAGTTAAACTTGATAAGTCTGCTTGTGCTCTTATGAAAAAAGCGGCAGAAAATGCAGAAGTGCCTGTTAAATTCACAACAACACCACTTGGCTCAACAGACGCCGCAGCAATGCAACAAGGCGGTATTAAATCAGTTGCATTTACAAGTATGGACCCTGCTCCTGCAAGATATTATCATACTCGTCTTGATACAGTGAAAATGCTTGAAATGAAAACTATTGAAGACGTACTTAAAATTGTTCTTGAAACCGTGTTCTTGTTTGACGAACAAGGTCTTAAAGAGTCGTACTAATTTCACCGAGAGGGGAAAAGATATAATGAAAAAGAATGTTATGAGAATTTTAAGCATCGTAATGGTTGTAGCCCTTATGGTAGCAACTTTTGCGGGTTGTGGTGCATCTGAGGTTAAAAGACCAACTCCTGTAACTGTTAAAACTGATTTGCAGGATGTTTATTTTGAGTTTACATACGGTGAACTTAAAAAAGTTTTGCCAGGTGATAAACTTGCAATACTTTTTGAAAATACAAACACAAAAACTGACGATAAAACTGTAAAACTTTCATATTATGAGCTTGTTTCAAAATTTGGCGGTGAAGAATATTTCAAAGATATTCTTGCTCTTGCTTCGGACAGTGAATGGGCTCAGTTTACAGGTAGTCAGCAAGAAATTCTTGACTACTTTAACGGAAAAATCAACGAAATCAAAACAACAGGTGTTGCAAGAGTTTCATATTATGAAAATTTCTGGATTAACCACGGTGATGGTGTGGTTTTCAAAGATGTAAATGGCAACGAACTTGAAGGTCAGTCAGAATTAAAAGCTGCGTTTCGTCTTTATGCGGATATGGCACTTAAAAATATTGGCAATTATCTTATGAATATTTCTAACGAAGAGAAATATCAGGTAAAAGAGGGCGACGAAGAAAAAATTGTTGCAACTGCTTTCAACGAAGATTTAACAAATATTATCTATCCTCTTGGTCAGAAAAATGCAAGCACACTTGCACTCTCAGACCTTTATACAGAAACAGATAAAGAAACAGGTATTGTTACATATCCTATTTATACTTCTGTTGTTCCAACATTCGTTTATGACCTTGACGAAGAAGGTAACAATGCAAAAGATGAAGACGGCGAATACATCTTCGTACCATCAGAACTTTACAGAACAATTTGCATTATGGTTAAACCTGAAGAAGCAAGTGTAACAAAGGCATTCTCAATCCGTGAAAAAGATGGTATTTTAGAACAGTTCAAAGTTGCAGAAAGTTATATGAAAGTAAATTCTTTCGACATTGCATTCGCGCCTTGTAAAATTATGGCGGCTTTCAACGCGGTTAACGACCAGATGACATATGCAACTTATGAAAAGAATATGGTTATTACTGCAAATGTAACATTCACAGGTGCACTCGCAGAATACGGCACAGTAGTTGTAGAATTCCCTTGCACATCTTCACTTACATACAACTTTGGTTGGAAAACAGCATAAATAAAAAGACGGTCTTATGACCGTCTTTTTTATACACAATTATTTATTGATTTTTGGATTGTCTGTTCTACCCAGAATAAAATCTGTTGATACATTATAATAATCTGCAAGAAACAACAAGTGTTCAAGAGGAATGTTTTGCGACCCGCGTTCGTATCGCGAATAAACTGTTTGTTGAATTCCAAGAAGTTCGGCAATTTGCACTTGTTTCATATCTTTATCTTCGCGTAAATCTCTTAATCGTTGAAAATACAAATTACTCACTCCTTAATACTTATCAGTACTATTGACTTTACCATAATTTTATGATATATTCTTTTTATAGAACTTATAAGTTCTATAAAGAAAAGGGGTTTTAAAAATGAGAAGATTTGATATTAAGAGAATACTAGGCACTATCATTGGTGTTGTGTTGGTAGTAGCAGTGCTTGCTATTACTGACGGCAATACAAAGAAAGATTTGTTAGGCACTTGGTCATATTCTTATACAATAGAATATGACGAAGATTTAGATGTTGAACTTACAGAATTTTTTGAACTTACTGATGGTAAATACCGTTGGTATATGGACCGCGACGTAACAAAAACAGCATTGTTAAAGGCGTATGACGATTACATCAAAGAGCAACAAATAACTGAAGAAGATATAATTAAAGCGGGTTACGAGTCTATAGATGACTGTAAACAACAATGGCTTGAAACCGACTTGAAAGATATAGTTGATGATTACAATGAGTCTGAAGGTGGAACAGGCACTTGGGATATAAATCAAGGTGATTTTACTTTTATTGAAGACGGTACATCAGCAGAATTTATTACTAATTATAGATTAGAAGACGATACACTTTATCTTCAGACAGATGGAATTGTTCTCACGAGAGTTAAATAATTTCAAAAAACTGTTGACAACAGTAAAAATTGTGTTATAATAACAGATCAAAATAAAGCAGAACAGAAATATGTTCTCACCCGTCGACTACGAGTTGGCCGGTCAATACTTTACTAAAAAAGTTTGATTTGTAATGGTGCGGGCAGAATTTCTGTCCGCATTTTTAATTTCGTTAAAGAGGTGTTTATTTATCAGTACCAAAGAATTGCAAATCAATGAAGAAATCCGCGACAAAGAGGTCAGAGTTATTACCGACGACGGTGAACAACTTGGAATTATGTCTGCTAAAGACGCTTTCAAAGAAGCAGAAAAACGTAGTCTTGACCTTGTAAAAATTGCCCCAAATGCTCAGCCACCAGTTTGTAAAATTATGGACTACGGCAAGTATCGTTTTGATAAGGCAAAGAAAGAAAAGGAAGCAAAGAAAAATCAGAAAGTTATTGAAACAAAAGAAATTCGTCTTTCTGTAAACATTGATACTCATGACTTTGATACAAAAGTAAATCATGCCCTTAAGTTCTTAAAAGCAGGCAACAAAGTTAAAGTTTCAATCCGTTTCAGAGGTCGTGAAATGGCTCACGCTCATTTAGGTAACGGTATTATGGAACGTTTTGCGGTTGCTGTTGAAGAATTAGGCAATGTTGACAAACCTGCAAAGCTTGAAGGTCGTCAAATGCTTATGTTCTTATCGCCAAAGAGTGCGAAATAATTAAGGTAGTAAATTATATTAGGAGGATATTATTATGCCAAAGATTAAAACACATAGCGGAGCTAAAAAAAGATTTAAGCTTTCAAAGAACGGCAAGCCAATCAGAGCACACGCTAACAAGTCTCACATCTTAACAAAGAAGAGCACAAAGAGAAAAAGAGGACTTCGTCAGACAGCTGTTGCTGATAAGACAAATACAGCACAGATTAAGCGTCTTATTCCTTACAAATAAACCAACATAATCGAAAGTACTATATCGGAGGTAAAGAGAAATGGCACGTGTTAAAGGTGCGATGATGACTCGCAAAAGAAGAAATAAAGTATTAAAACTCGCTAAGGGTTACTATGGCTCAAAGAGCAAACTTTTCAGAACAGCTAAACAGGCTGTTATGAAGAGCGGCAACTATGCTTACATCGGCAGAAAGCAGAAGAAACGTGATTTCAGAAAGCTCTGGATT
>JAGBSJ010000030.1 GCA_017631955.1 Clostridia bacterium | reverse complement strand
TTTGAAATCTTTGAATGTGATTTCTTTATCATTTGCTATGATACATACTTTATCTCTGTTTTCTTCACTTGCTTTCTCAAACAATGAGTAAAGTGTTGAATTATCAGGAATGTTGTATGTATATGGTGTGTTATTGAAATCATTGAAAATTGTTTCTTTTTCATCTGCTGAAACCATTTCAAGTTCACAGATGTTTTTATTGGGATTTTCAATAGCATTTTCAGCTAACGCAACCAAGGATTTTAACATAATCTGAATTTCGTTTTCGCTGAAATATGCAGTTCTGTAACGAATTTTAAGGTTGTGTCTGCCCTCGTCAAAAGTCTGAATATGCATTTCAATTGGAACCGAAAGGGCGTTTCCATAAGGAATTCGCATTTCATATTCGTTGTTAGGAGTAAATTCTTGAAAGTCAGAAACTATATCAAAAAGTTGGTTTGCTGAAACATGATTTTCATTTAATAATAATTTTATATCTTGTTGTGTAAAACTCTGGTGTCTGAAAAGATTCATCTGTGAGTCTTCAATTTTTTTTGCATTGTTGATAAAAGAATCATTTTGCACATTGACTACAAGCGGAACCAGGTGCATATACAAACCAATTGTATTGAGCTCATCCGCGGTTGTTCGGTTAAAAACAGGAACACCGATTGTAAATTTTTCAACTTCATATTTTTTATAAAGATACGTTGCGTTTACAGTATTAAAAAAAGATGCTGGGCTGATTTCTTTTTCGGCACAAAGCTTTTTAATTTTGTTGAAAAGTTCAGTAGGAATTGAATGATTGATTTCAGACGATGAAAAATCAAGCGAATTTTCTGTAACTGGGAAAATATTGAACTGAGGATTACCTGAGAATTCTTTAAGCCAGAATTCTTTCGATTTTACATATCTGCGTGATTGCTGATATTTTTCTTCTTTTTCAACATAAGCAGGGTATTTTTGGATAACGGGAGCAAAGTTTTCATCTTTAAGGAAATTATTGATGTGTTCAGACATAACTAAAGCACTAAAACCATCAACTACAATGTGGTGGGCGTTAATCATAATACCTGAAGTAGTTGGAGTCTGGAAAACAGCGCAGTCAACCAAAAGTCCATAACGGTCAGTTGGCTCGTTAAGAAAATCCTGAGCTTTTTTCATAAGTTCCTCTTCAGTTTCCACTTGCCAGAAACGATAATTGATAAATTCATGTTCTCTAACATCGGCAACAACTCCATTTTCAGTTTCAACAAGTTTTACACGGAGACTGTCATGGGTTTCAACAAGTTTATTATACGCTGTATTAATTTCGTCATAAGAATATACTTTAGGGAAAATTTCCATAACACCCTGATTCCAAATTTGACCGTCCAGAGTGAAATTTTTGTTATAGAAATTCATTTGTGAAGAGGTTAGTTTGAATCTCATTTATAGCTGCTCCCCGAATAATAATTTTGTGCGAAAAACACGCGCAATTTTAATTATAAATATACATATTAAATTATATATTTATTTGGTTATAATGTCAATAAATCATCACCTATAAATCTTATGTTTCATATCTAAAAAAAGCTTACTTTACCACAATTATCAATTAAACGGGCAATCATAACCCTTGCCATAAGGAAAATATTGTGATATTATAATTATAAAATTAACTAGATAATAAACCACTATTTTATGACAAACGAGGTGATTTGTTCACATGGAAAGAAGTCGAAATATATGGAGTGATAACCATGCTCCAGAAAATTTTAGAATTAATTATCCTGAGTTTTCGATGGTTTCGTTATTGAAAGAAACTGCGGAGAAATATCCGGATTATTACGCTCTTAACTTTAATAATAAAAAAATAACTTTCGCACAGATGATACAAACAATTGAAGTTATAGCGCAAGCCCTTCTTGCAAGTGGGGTGAAAAAGGGGGATTTTGTTTCAGTTGTAGCTCCAAATACTCCACAAGCGTTGATTTCTGTTTATGCAATTAACCGTATGGGCGCAGTTGCAAATATGATTCATCCGTTGCTTTCGACAAATGAGATTAAAAAGTTTGTTGAGCATGTTGACAGTAAAGCGATTATTACTTTTGATATGCTTTATCCTAAACTTGCAGATGTGGAGTGGGAAACAAGCGAAAAACCCATTATGGTGCTTGCAAGAATAGCAGATGCACTTCCGGCTTATCTAAAGCCATTTTATCTTATGAAAAACAAGTTGGACTTGAATTTCAATCAAAATCACGACATCGTTTATTGGAATGATTTTCTTAAACGAGGCAAAAACAGAAAAGAAGCACTTCCTGTTGATGACGGAAAAGGTGATGATATAGCGGCAATACTTTATAGCGGTGGAACAACAGGAATACCGAAAGGTGTTATGATACATAACCGTGCATTTAATTGCATGGCAGTACAGGCAGAAGAAATCAAGCGCGATAATACAAAAGATGCGGCTGGGAAAAAAGCATTAGCACTTATGCCTGTTTTTCATGGTTTTGGACTTGCTATGTGCATGCACGTTATGTTGTATTTTGGTATGCAGGTTTTCCTTGTTCCAAAATTTGATTTCAGGGCTTGCACTAAATTGATTTTCAAAAACAAAATTAACCATGTTTATGCTGTACCTGCTTTATTTGAAGCACTTTCTCGTTCAGAAGAAATTGAAAAGCAAGATTTATCGTTCCTTGAAATGGTTGCATTTTCAGGCGATAAAATGAGTGATAAACTCCATAAACGAATGAATAAATATTTAAAAAGTGGTGGTTCAAGTGAGCAGATGACAGAGGCATATGGTCTTACAGAATGTTTATCTGCAGCTTGTATCAGTCCTTTTTTTGGCCACAAAATGGGAAGTACCGGTCTTCCACTTCCCGATAATAAAATTAAAATATGTAAATTTGGTACTCACGAAGAAGTTGCTTGTGGCGAAGATGGTGAAATCTGTATTACAGGCCCAACGCTTATGAAGGGTTATTACAAAAACGAGGTTGAAACAAACCTTGCGTTACAGATTCACGAAGACGGCAAAAAATGGCTTCACACAGGCGATATTGGATGTGTGGATGAAGATGGATATCTTTATTATCGTCAAAGACATTGTAAAATGATTATCACATCGGGATATAACATTTATCCTACACAGATTGAAGAAGTTATTAATGGTTGCAATGGTGTTGCAGTAAGCTGTGTTGTGGGTGTTGAAGACCGTAGTGTAGGTCAACGTGTTATTGCCGTTGTTCAACCAACAAATATGGATGCAGACCTTGATGTGCTTCGAGAAAGAATACTTGAAGCATGCAAAAACAATGTAGCAGAATATGCAATGCCAAGAGATGTTATATTCCAAGCAGACTTGCCTAGAACGGCTATGGGAAAGATTAACTTCAAAAAGATTACTGCAGATATGAATGAAAAGAGAGGGTAATTATGATTAAGCGAATAGAAAAGGTGTTTTCGGAAGTAACGGGTCGCGATGACCTTGATTTTACAGAAAAAACAAGACTTGATAAAAATTTTGACTTTACTTCATTGAGCTTTATTCAGCTTATTTGTGGACTTGAAGATGAATTTGATGTTGATATTCCAAATTCAGCGGTAAAAAAAATCAAAACAGTCGGAGATGTGGTAAAATATCTCGAAAAAAACATATAATTTCAATCACCCATCACTTGATGGGTGATTTTTACATTCGATATGTGTCTTGTGTTTTATCAAACAATGTGATATAATATTCAGTACTGTTATGATTTTTGTTATTAGATACTATATAGAGGTGTTTAAATGTATATCACAATGTTAAAAAGTAAAATTCATCGTGCTACAGTTACCCAGTCAGAGTTGAATTATGTTGGTAGCATTACTATTGATAAAAAGCTTATGGATGCGGCTGGATTGCTTGAATATGAAAAAGTGCAGATAGCTGATATTGACAACGGAAACAGATTTGAAACATACATAATCGCAGGTGAAGAAGGTAGCGGTTGTATTTGTCTTAATGGCGCTGCAGCAAAATGTGTTGAAGTAGGCGATAAAGTTATTATTATGGCTTATGTTCAGATGACACCTGAAGAAAACGAAAATCACTATCCAAAGGTTGTTTTTGTTAATGATAAAAATGAAATCACTGAAGTTGTCAACTACGAAAAACACGGAGAAATTAAATAATCAAGAAAAATAAAAAGCCACTTACTCATTTGAGTAGGTGGCTTTTTGGCACCCCCAACAGGAATCGAACCTGTAACTAACCCTTAGGAGGGGTTTATTATATCCATTTAACTATGGAGGCGTATTTTGGAACGACGGAATGTCGTTCCTTTTTATTTTGCTGTATAATTTTTTGACCAGTTGTCGATAACTTTCGAGAAATCGTCGCCTTTCATTGCTTCAAGGCAAGCGGTGCGATTGTTTTCATAGTAACCGTATGTTTTATCGAAAACATCAATCCTCTGCACAAGGAATATGTAGTCGTCAAGAGTAACTGTTGCAACTTTGCCTGTTTCAATTTTCTTGACTTCATTCCAGAATCCTTGTGGGAATGTGCCGTCAGAAAAGGCATTAATAAGAGTGTTATAAACTTCTGCATTTTCATCTAAAGATGCAACTGCCTCTTCGATGAGAGCGCCTTCGTTAATGAGTGTAACAACGGAGTTGTATGATGCAATTACGGAGTCTTTCTGTTCGTTTGTCATAGGAACGCTTGAGCCGTTTTCGTCAATGTTGAAAAGGTAGCCATTAACAAAGCGGATTCCCATATAATTTTCTTTGAAATATGCTTTGATTTCATCTTCGCTGATGTTACTGTAATAATCGGCAAGAAGAAGTGATTCATATATTTTTGAAAGCTCGATTTTATAGATTGTTTGTTTTGAAATACCGATTTCGTTGTAATAGTTTCCATAAAGATGCCACAAATCATTTACAGATTCTGAAAGGGCTAATTTCTGTTCAGAATCAACAGAAAGCCCACGATTATTGAACTCTGAATTGATTGTTACATAGCGCGAAATAGCACTTTTTATTGCATCTTCGCTAACTTCGTCGTTTTCATCTTTTTCTAAAGTGTTTTCGAAATATGTGTAGATTTCATTATCAATTTTTACTCCGTTTACCTTGATTTTTGTAGGTCCTGAGCAAGAGCAGAGTGTGGTTGCAAGCAAAATTGCAACTAGAAGAAGTGAAATGATTTTTTTCATTATTCATCCTCCTTTGAATTGATATAATCTGCATAAAGTTTATCTTTAAGAAGTCGTTTTTCGTTTTCAAGACGACGAATTTCTTTAACTTGTTCTTTGTTTTTGCCCATAATTCCGTTACGTAAAAATGCAACGAAAAGCATAGTGATTACTGCACCTACCGCACAACTAATGAAATCTACCATTGTGTCAGTATTGCCTTTTTGCAGCGTCATACCGTAAAGCTTGTCCATTGAAAACTCATAGATTTCCCAACCTACTGCAATACTTAGTGCGAATGCGAGAGAAAAAAGTGATGACATAGCAGGACCTAAATCTCCACGCTTACGATAGATAATATTTGCGAAATCGTAACCAAACCAAGCAGAAAGCACACCTGATGCACAATGTGTTACAATGTCAAAATGCTCAAAAGTTGTACGATTATTAAGAGTTGAGCCGATACACACAGCAATAAAGATAAAAAGTGAGAGCATTGTTTGTGTTGATGCCTCAATTTCGATGATAAATGACTTTTTTCCAAAAATTTGGAAGAAATCCCAAAGATGAGTAAAGATAATGGCGAAAATTGCCTCCAAAAACTCAACTACTGACCCGTGAAAAAGACCGTAAACACCCCAGCCGAGAATAACAATGCGGAGTGTAAGCCATAAAATTCTTTGATTTTTCGGTAAATAGCCGTATGCTGTAGTCATTTTTATCACCAAATTTATAATTCAATAGAATAATATCATAAAAGCCATAATTTTACAAGGAAAGCAACACGAATGAGCAACCATCAATCTGTACTTCGTTGTTTTCGGGATTGTTTCCATAAAGCGCTTTTGCATTTGTGTAGTAGTCGGGCAAACGGTAACTGATTGGGTGTTCGTTTCTGTTAACGATTACCATAATGTCACCATTTTCGTCGTGTCTGCGGAAGGCCACACACCCAAGCATTGAAGAAACTGGGGAGAAATACCCTTTCTTAAACACGGAGTTTTCTCGTCTTATTTTACCCATTGTCTTGTAAAAATCAAGCAATTCTTTATTTTCATTGCCCCAAGGGTAGCAACCACGATTAAATGGGTCTTTGTACCCTTCCATGCCCGCCTCATCACCATAATAAACTGATGGTACACCGGGGAGAGTGAACTGTAATGCAACCGCGCATTTAAGCAGTTCGACACCTTTTTTGTATTTGGCCCCAAGTGAGTGGCAAGATTGCCAACTGCGGTCGCGGTATTCACAACTTTCGCCTGCGATTTTTGTAATTGCACGCTCTGTATCGTGGGTGCCGATGTGATTCATCATAACATCAAGGCATTGTTTCGGGTAGTTTTCAACAATCTGCAAAATTTCCGACATGAAATATTCCGCTTTACCATTGCGACAAAAATCAATAATTGCGTTTGCGAATGGGTAATTCATAACAGAGTCGAACTGACTACCGAGAAGGTAGCGTCTGCGACTACCGTAACTGTGTTTTGTAGTAGCATCTTCCCACACCTCACCCATAAGGAGAGCTTGCGGGTCGGTTTCTTTTAATCTTGCTCTTAATTCGTCAATGAAAATATCAGGGAGTTCATCTGCAACATCAAGACGGAAACCGCTAGCCCCCGCGTTTAACCATTTTTCAATTATTCCGCCTTTGCCGTTAATAAAATTGCGGTATTCTTCGCCTTCTTCAATAACTTCGGGCAGAGTTTCAAATCCCCACCAACTCTGATATTTGTCAGGGTGTTTTTCGAATTTGTACCATTTGTAGTATGGACTTTCAGTTGAGTTGTAAGCACCAAGAGTAGAATATCTGCCTTTTTTGTTAAAGTAGACGCTGTCGTCCCCTGTGTGAGAGAAAACGCCGTCAAGAATTAAGCGAATTCCAAGTTTTTTAGCAGATTTGCAAAGATTTTTGAAGTCTTTTTCTGTACCTAGTACAGGGTCGATTTTTCCATAGTCAGCAGTATCGTAACGGTGGTTTGAATGGGACTCAAAAATCGGGTTGAGATAAACACAACTAACACCCAAATCTTTAAGATAAGGCAATTTTTCTTCAATTCCCTTTAAGTCGCCACCAAAAAAGTCGTTATTAAGGACCTTGCCCTGAGGTGTTGGACGCCATTCGGGCTCATTGCCCCAATCTTTACGCATAATACGGTCAGTTGGAATATTTTCTTTTTTTGTTCCTGAATTATAGAAACGGTCAGGGAAAATCTGGTAGATTATTCCGCCTTTAAGCCAATCGGGAGTAGTGAAACCCTTTTCAGTAACAGTAAGTTGCCAGTCTTTTCGAGCGAAATTGTTACCTGAAAAATCGCCTATGCCGTCTTGAGTCTGTAAAACTGAACTTCTTCCATAAGATGAGAAATAGTCGAAGTGATACCAATAAAGCCCTTCGGTTTCAATCTTTGTGTGAATGTCCCAGATTTCTGCATCATCGCCACACATACCCGCCCATGACATAGCGAATTCTTCATAAGCGCTGTCGTCGCGACGAATCATAAAAAGTGCACCGCTACAACAGAATGAACGTGGAAGCACTAAACGAAGATGAATTTCTTCGCCTGACTCTACACTGCCAAATTTATTTTTGAAGAATAAATCCCTTGAATTGTAAGGAATAAATCCCATAGTTACACCTCAAAAATCATAATCAATATATTTTATCAAAAATAGTATTGCATTGCAAGAAGTTTTCAACTATTGATTTTACAATGTC
Source organism: Clostridia bacterium (assembly GCA_017631955.1). Classification (GTDB taxonomy): domain Bacteria; phylum Bacillota; class Clostridia; order Oscillospirales; family Acutalibacteraceae; genus Fimenecus. The sequence goes on along the minus strand of JAGBSJ010000030.1, from coordinate 8,760 downwards.
TATATGGTAAAATTATGCTATATTAAATTTATAAGGGGAATTTTGTATGTGTAAATTTTATGCAGAATTAAAACACAACGGTTCAGTTGTAAGTTGCAAAGATTTCGAAAACGAATACTTTGATTTTAAGTATGTTGAGAAAAAAGACAGTATTAAAGCAACTCTTTGTGCTAAAAAAGACTTTGAAATGAATTATCTTGCTCTTGAGTTTGAAAGAGATTTTGATGGTGACGATTTGTTCTATGCTAACGGTTATCAGGCATGGACAACATCTCGTGAATTCTCAAAAGAAGATAAGTTTGACGGCCTTTTTGAGCCAGCAAAAATTACAAAATTTACTGCTCACTTTGCGGGGCTTTCAGGTGACTATCACTTTGAAAAATATGGTGATAAGGGCGAATTCCACGGCTATACATATTGTTATTTCCGTAAAAAAGGTGAGCGCGACATTAAACTTTACGGCTCAAAAAGCGAGCGTCAGGGCTACACAATCTTTGAAGTTGATATGAATGATGACGAGTTCAAAATTAAGAAAGATGTAGAAGGTCTTGTACTTAAAGCGGGTCAGGAATATGAAATGTTTGATATCGCAATTATTGAAGGCGATATGGACAAAGTTATGGATAAATATTTCTTCGACTTTGTCGGTTGTAAGAAACCTGCAATCCAGCATCTTTCAGGTTACACATCATGGTACAACTATTTCCAGAATATCAACGAAGAAATTATTCTTCGCGACCTTAACGGTCTTGACAGAGCTAGCGAAGAAGTTAATATTTTCCAGGTTGACGACGGTTATCAGGCAGCAGTTGGTGACTGGCTTATTACTGACCACAAAAAATTCCCTCATGGTATGAAATATATTGCAGACAAAATTCACGAAAAGGGCTACAAAGCAGGTCTTTGGCTCGCTCCTTTCTCTGCACAGGTTTCTTCAATGATTGCTAAAAAGCATCCTGATTGGCTTCTTCGCCACAACCGTAATGGCAAAAAAATGCTCGGTTGTCAGGGTTGGGGCGGCGCTTACACACTCGATATTTACAACGAAGAAGTTCGTGAATATTTAAGAAAAGTTTTCGATACAATCCTCAATGTTTGGGGCTTTGATATGGTTAAGCTTGACTTCCTTTACAGCCAGTGTATTGAACCAAGAGATGGCAAAACTCGTGGTGAAATTATGTGTGATGGTGTAGATTTCCTTCGTGAAGTTTGTGGCGATAAATGGATTCTTGGTTGCGGTGTGCCACTTGGTACTTGCATGGGTATTTTCGATGCTTGCCGTATTTCTTGTGATGTTAACAAGAACTGGAAATTTGAGCTTAAGAAGAGTCTTAACATTAACTCTATTGTTACATGCATCAGAACAAATGCTGAAATGCCATCATCACAGAATGCTATTACAAATACAATCTTCCGTAATCATCTTGATGGCAGGGCCTTCTGTAATGACCCTGACGTATTCTTCCTTCGTGATATCAACATTGGTTACAATATGGACCAGAAACTTCTTCACGGTAAAGTTAACTCAATTTGCGGTAATGTTCTTTTCGTTTCTGACAATGCAGGAGACTTTGATGCTGAAAGAATTGAATATTTGAAGGATTTCTTCAGAGATAAAGATTATAAAGTAAACTATGCAGAATTTGAAGGCAAAGATGTAATTCGTCTTGACTTCACAGAAAACGGCGTTGATAAGACGTTGCGCCTCGATTTAGACAGTGGCGAAAGCAACGTACGCGAAGTACTCTAATTAGGAGAAATTTTATGAAACTTGCGGTTATCGGTGGTGGCGGAGTCCGTTCAATGTTTTTAGCAAAAAGTATTGCGGGCAGAGCCGAAAAGATGGGTATTACTGAACTTGTCTTTATGGATAACAATGAGCAAAAGTTAAACATTTATGGTAAGATGGCGAGAGAGGTTTCTCGCCGTCTTTGTCCATTTATGGACTTTGTTCTTACAACTGACCCAATCGAAGCAATTAAAGATGCGGATTATGTAATTACAACAATTCGTGCGGGTGGCGACAGAATGAGATGTCGTGACGAGAGAATTGCTCTTAATATGGGGATTTTAGGACAAGAAACAACAGGTGCAGCGGGATTTTCGTTTGCAATGCGCAGTATTCCGGCACTTAAAGAGTATTGTGAGCTTGTTAAAAAATATGCAAAACCAGGTGCTATGGTGTTTAACTTCACAAATCCTGCGGGTGTAGTTTCACAAACACTTCGCGATATGGGTTATGATTTTACATATGGTATTTGTGATGCTCCAAGCGGAATGTTAAGACGATTTGAAGAGTTGTACGGTTACCCAGAAAACCATCTTGATGCACTTTGCTATGGGCTTAATCACCTGTCTTTCTTTGAATATATCAATGCAGACGGCGTTGATATTACAAGTAAGATTGTAAGTGATGACGAGGCATATAAAAATACAGATTTACGCTATTTTGACAAAGAGTTTTTAATGCGCAAACAGTATGTGCCAAATGAATATATGTATTATTTCTACAATCGCGAAAAGGCAGTTGAGAATATTCTTAAAGCACCTCGTACACGTGGTGAACAGATTGCAGATATAAACGAAAAAATGACAGAAGAATTGTCACACATTGATATTGAAAACAATTTCGAGAAAGCCCTTGAAATATTTGAATATTACTATGGGCTTCGCGAAAATTCATATATGGCAAGTGAAACAGGTAACAAGAGAGAAAGTAAGTGGCATTTTGATATGTATGCTCCTGACGACGGCGGTTATGCTGGAGTTGCTCTTGGAATTATTGATGCTAAAAACGGCAAGAGCGATAAAAAGATTATTGCTTGTGTGCCAAACACAAATAATGCAATCGACTTTTTAAGTGATACTGATACAGTTGAAATCTCTTGCGAAATTATCGACGGAAAAGTTACTCCAATTAAAATCAACAATGTACCTTTTGAAAATCGCGAGATTATCACAAGAGTAAAAGCGTATGAGCGACTTGCGTCAAAAGCGATTATAAATTGCGATAGAGAAAGTGCGGCGGATTGTCTTTATTTGCACCCACTTGTAGCATCTTACTCACTTGCAGAAAAATTAGTTGACCAGTATATTGAACTCAACAAAGAGTTTACAGGAGAATGGAAATGAGTTTTGTAGCAGCTTTCGGAAAACTGAATGTGGATTTGCTTTATTCGGGTATGCCACGAATCCCTAACGAGGGCGAAGAAATCTATTGTAAAGATTTCAAGGTTTGTCTTGGTGGGGGACTCCCTGCAACTATGATAAACTGCTCGCGACTCCAAGTGCCTTCAAAAATCGGTACATTTTTAGGCGATGATATGTTTTCTCAGTTTGCAAAAAATGAACTCGATAAAAGCGGTACAAAATACGAAATTTTTGAAAGCAAGAGCTACCCACTCAACGTAACATCTGCTATTATTACAAGCACAGACCGTACTTTTGTGTCTTATGGTGGTAGTGAAACTTATTCAGACGAAATGCTCGAAAAAATCTACAACTCACTTAAAGGTGCGAAAGTTGTAGGTATGCAAGAAAATATTTTACCTGTATATAAACGACTTAAAAAAGACGGAACAATTTTAGTGCTTGATACTGGTTATAGTGAAGATATGTCCGTTGAAAAGTATAAGGATTTAATCGGAATTGCCGATTATTATACGCCCAATATTGACGAAACTGAAAAAATGACAGGCACACGCAACCCGAAAAAAGCTCTTGATTTTCTTCGCAACTACTTTGAAAAACCAATCGTAAAGCTTGGCAAATATGGTTGCGCAGGGTATGACGGCGACTATTTTACTGTAGACAATATTGACGAATTTAAGTGTGTTGATGCAACAGGTGCAGGGGATGCATTTCTTGCAGGATTTATTTATGGACTTTACAACGATTTAGATTTCAGACAATGTATTCTTGCGGGTAATATTACAGGTGGCAAGTGTGTTACAGGTGTTGGGTGCCTTACGGAATATATAAACGAAAAAGAAATTGTGGAGTATATGAGCAAATATCAGAGTTTAATCAAAGATTAAAATAATTCTGTACAAAAATATCACTTTGTGATAATATTATTTCATATACAACTTTTAAGTTGGAGGAGAAAGTGAAAATGGAAAAAGAAATTTATGCTCTTGCCTTTGATATAGGTACAACAGGCGTTAAAACTTGTCTTTTCAAAATAGGTAAGACTATTGAATTGCTTTCAGCAGCAAGTGAGGGCTACAAACTTTATATTATGCCTAACGGCGGTGCTGAGCAGGACCCTGACGAATGGTGGGCAGCAATGTGCTCAACATCAAAGAAGGTTATTGAAAAATCAGGTGTTGACCCTAAAAATATTTATGGTATTTCTTTCTGTTCACAGATGCAGGGCTTAGTTCTTGTTGACAAAGATGGTAACCACGTTCGTCGTGCATTCAGCTATATGGACCAGCGCGCAACTGAAGAAATCAAAAAGGGTATTGCTTATGGCCCACAAGTTGCAGGTGGTAACATCTTTAAGCTTCTTCCATCACTTGCAATTACTGGTGCAGCTGCATTAAGTGTTAAAGACCCTGTATGGAAATACAAATGGACAGAGGCAAACGAGCCGGAAAACTTCGCAAAAGTACATAAATGGCTTGACGTTAAAGAATATCTTATCTGCCGTATGACAGGTGAGTTTGTAATGACAAAGGACTCTGCTTTCGGTGCACTTCTTTATGACCTTAAAAAGAAGAATTGGAGCCCAACAATCTGCAAGCTTCTCGGCGTTGATATGAAACATTTGGCAAGAATTGCTGATTGTACTGAAAAAATCGGCGAACTTCGCCCACAACAGGCAGAAGAATTAGGTCTTGTACCTGGCATTGCAGTATTCGGTGGCGGTGGTGACGCTACACTTATCGGTGTTGGCGCAGGCGCTACTGAACTTGGCGATACTCATGTTTATCAGGGTACATCAGGTTGGGTTTCAACAGTTACTGACAAGAGCGTTGTTGATGCAAGTACTATGATGGCTGCAGTTGTTGGTGCAGAGGATGGCATTTACAACTACTTTGGTGAGCTTGAAACAGCAGGTAAGTGTGTTGAATGGGTTAAAGACCATTTAGCACTTGACGAAATTGATATTTATCTTGATAAACAACACGACCTTAAACTCAACAAGGCAGATATGGAAGTTGTTTATACTAATCTTTATGACTATATGATGGCAGTTGTTGATTCAATTCCTGCAGGCAGTGGCGGAGTAATTTTCACTCCTTGGCTTCACGGTAACCGTTGCCCATTTGAAGACCCGAATGCAAGAGGTATGTTCTTCAACATTTCGCTTGATACAGGCAAAACAGAAATGATTAGAGCCGTTGTTGAAGGCGTTTGCTTCCATCTTCGTTGGTTCCTTGAAACAGAAGAAAAGAAAGTTAAAACTTCAAAAACAATCCGTTTCGTTGGTGGCGGTGCATTGTCAAATGTTACTGCTCAGATTCTTGCAGACTGCACAGGTCGAGTAGTTGAAACTGTTGCAAGTCCACAGAATGTTGGTGCAGTTGGTGCCGCTGTTCTTATTGCTATTGGTGCAGGTATTATTGAAAAAGTTCCAGATGCAAAGAAACTTATTCCTGCTGCAAAGACTTTTGTTCCAAATCCAGAAAACAAACCAATCTATGATAAGAACTTTGAAGTATTCAAGAAACTTTACAAGGCAAACAAAGAAAACTTCAAAGATTTAAATGAAGTAAAATAGTTTAATAACACGGTAGGGCGGGGTCTTAACCCCGCCGTTATTTTTGTCTTATTTTGTTATTGCATTATTATCTTGAAACTTGTATAATATAATAAATATGCAGAAACGAGGTGTTATTTTGGAAGAAAAGAAATCTCTCAATAATAAATACCAAAAAATTGATATAGATGAAACTCCTCAAGAGGTTGTGCCTGTAGAAGAAAAGCCAAAGAAAGAGAAAAAGGCGAAGAAAGAAAAGGCGCCTAGACAACCTAAAGAGAAAAAAGTCAAAGAGCCGAAGGTTAAAAAGGAAAAAGCGCCTAAAGAGCCGAAACCGTCTAAGGAAAAGAAAGTTAAGGAGCCAAAGCCACCTAAAGTTAAAAAGGAAAAGGCACCAAAACCGGTCAAAGAGAAAAAGGCGAAGCAAAAAACTTCTGTGAAAGAAGATTTTTCAGCAGAAATCAGTGAGGAAATCATTGAAAACATCACAGTTGAAGAAGTTTTTGTTGAAACAGTAACAGAGCCGATTGTTGAAGGTCGAAAAACAGAAGAAATAGTTCTGCCGGTGGTAAAATCAGTAAAACAGATTAAAAACAAACCTGAAAAGAAGAAAAAAGAGAAAACCCCGAAAGAGCCAAAGGTAAAAAAAGAAAAAGCGCCTAAAGAGAAAAAGGTGAAAGAGCCAAAACCTCCCAAAGAGAAGAAAGTAAAAGAACCAAAACAACCAAAAGAAAAGAAACCTCGTGAACCAATGACAAATAAGGATTATTTCACCATTGGTATAGTCGCATTGGCACTTGTGTTGGTGGCGGTTTTTGCGGTGGTAAAATATGTGCCTGATAGTGATGTAGGCACTGATTTCACAGAAACGACAACTGAATCACAAGACAAACTTGCAAGTGTACAAGTATCTCGTGACGGCGTTGTGCATAATCTTATTCAATCAGAAATTCCTGATGTTTTCTACGGATTTTCAAGTGATTACAAGTTGCAGTATTATCAATACAAAAGTGACAAAATGGTTGCGGTACAATCAACAGGCAGTGTGAATGCGACTGTTGATATGGGTAACGAAAAAATCCCTGTTACTATTGATTATGTTGAACTTGGCGGCAAGATTTTTGGTGCGGGACTTTTCGTTGCGAATAAAACAGAAAACGTTTATTTCTACGATATGCTTGCATTCCAACTTGTGAATTTGCCTAAGGGTCATGAACAAGAAGGCAAAGCGTTGCTTCTTGCAACAACAAGTAAAAATGCTCTTACGCAAAAGGTAACATTGTGGCCTGAAAGTTTTGTTGTTGACTTAAAAACTGGTGCAACATCAAGATTTTTGAAAGTTATAAACCGAAACATCGATGTAAGTACCGGTGCGGGTGTTGAAGATTTCTGTATTCTTACAAATGAAAGCTATGGTGCATCAGGTGCGATTCCGTTTATTTCTGCACGTGAATATGAGGCGGGTAGCGGCCAACAAGATATTTTCATTAAGAGCGGTAAAGACGAAAAACTTTATGTAAGTGATGTTTACGGCAAATTCTTGTTGACAGACGGTAACTCTGTAGTCTTTATGAGAAAGACTGACAAGGGATTTGATGTAATTCGTAAAACAGGCGAAGAAGAAAAAATTACTGCGTCATTCTATGGCACTATGAGTGTAAATTATATGCATTCAGGCGATTATATTTTTAATAAGAATGATGGTAAACTTTATAATCTTTTAACCGGCGAGCAAAAAACTGTTATCGGCTACAGAATGAGTCCTGAAATGATGGCGATAAGTCCTGACGGCAAATATCTTGTTATGCTCGGCACAGTTGTGAATATGATGGACTATCAGGTGCACATTTTCAACCTCCAGACAGGGGACTACACAAAGTTTAAGGATGAAAACTATTCAAGCCACTCAAACCTTACGTTTATCAACAACACAACGGCGGTTTATATGGTACTTGACCCGAATCAGGGCTATGAATATGTAGCATTAGATATGAATAAGGTTAAATAATTTGTAGGGCGGGGGCTTGCTCCCGCCGATTTCTTGTTTGTTTTTACCTTGCGAATGATTGCGAAGCATATCTTTTTGTTTAAAATTAACAAAGTTAAAAATTTTGTAAAAAAAATGAAAAAAATGCTTGCAATTTGTGTTTTGTTCTGTTAGAATATCTCTTGCGTTCACGAGATGAACAGTTTCGTGAGTCGGTGTTGATTGCAATGAGGGTCCACCCGTTCCCATCCCGAACACGGTAGTTAAGCTCATTTGCGCCGAAGATACTTGGCTGGAAGCGGCCCGGAAAAATAGGTAATGCCGACACAAACTCAAAAGCGTCCACCCAATAGGGTGGGCGTTTTTATTTTGCATTTTTATGGAAAAGGTGTTTATACTACAATTATACTTAATAATTTCTTCTATCATTGTCAATCTTTTGTCAAAATAACTATTGAAAAATTTGGTAAGTGATTGTATAATTGTTAAGATAGGAATTATTCCGTTAAAATATGAAAGGAGTTTTCATTTATTATGATTAACTACTCACATGAAGTTGAAAAAATGTGCTGTGTTAAAAAGGGCCCACATCATGGTCCAGCTCCAATTCCTGAAGAAGGCAATTGGGTAAAAGCTTATGAAATTAAAGATATTTCTGGCTTCTCACACGGCATCGGTTGGTGTGCTCCTCAGCAGGGTACATGTAAACTCACACTTAACATTAAAGAAGGTATTGTTGAAGAAGCACTTGTTGAAACACTTGGTTGCTCAGGTATGACTCACTCAGCTGCTATGGCTGCTGAAATCCTTCCTGGTAAAACTCTTCTTGAATGTCTTAACACAGACCTTGTTTGTGACGCTATCAACACAGCTATGAGAGAAATTTTCCTCCAGCTCGTTTACGGTCGTTCACAGTCTGCTTTCTCAGAAGACGGTCTTGTTGTTGGCGCAGGTCTTGAAGACCTTGGTAAGGGACTTCGTTCACAGGTTGGTACCATGTATGGTACATTGGCTAAGGGACCTCGTTACCTTGAAATGGCAGAAGGTTATGTAACAGGTATTGCTC
>JAGBSJ010000029.1 GCA_017631955.1 Clostridia bacterium | reverse complement strand
CCTAATTGCTCTTTCTGTGCGAGATACTGTTGAATTATACATTTCTGCTACTTTTGTATATAAGTCAAGCACAGAAATATTTGGATTTTCAGATAAAACTTGTATTGCATCTATAATCATTCGATATCCGCGTAAATGTTTTGGAATAGAGAACTCGTTCAAAAGTTCCACTATTTCTTTGTATTGTTTAAGATTATTCATTCTTTCACCTCTTTTCTTTTGTTTTATACATACAGTATGACAGATGATGACGAAAAACAAACTATAAAGAAACAACTTGAAACACAAATAAGAAAATGATATACTTTATTAAGAAATATAAAAAATAAGCGGAGGCATTGATATGTCAAAAGGTTATATTTACATAATGACAAATCCATGTTTAAAAGATATGGTTAAAATAGGATATGCTACTAATGTAGAAGAGAGAAGAAAGCAATTAAGCACTACTGCTCTCCCCTACGAATACGAAATATATGCTACATATGAGACATCTGGAAAACTTGAAGACAAGAAACTTCACAAGTTAATTGATAATCTTAACCCTGACCTTCGTGTATCAAAGAATCGCGAATTCTTTGTTATGTCTGCTGAAGATGCTTATGAATTATTAGAATCAATTGCAACAATTAGTGGTTCGCAAGATAAACTTAAGAGAGTTGCAACCATAACAAGCAAACAAAATGATGAAGCAAGAAAAAAGAAACCGGCTGTCAACTTTGCAAAATGCAATATTCCTGTTGGTGCAGAACTTGTTTTCATTGAAGACCCTACTGTTAAGGTAATAGTAGAAAGTGAAAGAAAAGTTTCATACAACAATGAAATCACATCGTTATCTGCTGTTGCAGGTAGAATTAAAGGTGTTAAAGCAATCGCAGGACCCTCCTATTTCACATACCACGGAAAATTAGTTTGCGATATTGCTAAAGAAACACAGTGGAAAGAATAATTCATATATAAGAAAATACCGCCTAAGTTATTGAAACTTGGGCGGTTATTTTTAATCAAAAACGCGATTAACATCACGCATATTTTTGTTTTTGTATGTGTTATCATACTCCTTAATTAATTTATCTCGAATCAACTCTAATTCTTTGATTAATTCAGTTTCACATGTATGATTCTTTAACTCTTTTAATGTTTTATGGTTATTAGTGCTCATTTCTTTTGCTATCTTGCTTAACCTTGACTGTTGTTCAATTATGCTTTTGATTTCTTTTTCATAATCATTGCGTTGCTTGGCAGTTAGCATATAATAAATTTTCATTATAAGTAAAATAATTATTTCGATTAAGCTATTACTCTTGAAAAGAAGATTATTGATATGGTCAATTTCAAGACGGCGTTTTTGTTCTTCAGTTTTAATGGATTGTTTTACCGCTTTCAGCAAAACAGATTCACTTCGGTACCAGTCCCAGAAAGACGAACTGATTTCGCTATATGCTTTCCAGGCAGCATTAAAATCTTCTTTCTTATGCTTATTGTAATCCAATAAAAACTCATAGTGTTTACTGCTTATCATTTGCATATCATCATACTTTTGCTCCAACTTTTTATTTATTACTTCTAATTCCAGATTTTTAATATAACTCTTGTATTCTTTTATGGACAAATGCGAACGCCCACCTACAGTTGAAGAACGCTCCCAGCCATATCTTTCTTGCATTTGGACGGCTAAGGGTTGTTTAATTTCTGTTTCTAACCAATCTAACACGCCTTTTTTGACTAAACATTTCTTATATACTGGATTGCCCTTATTATCAAAAACTGGCTTGTTATTTTTATCTACCTTTTGAATTGGTTTACCATTTTTATCTTTAGCAATTTCATAAACCGTATCATATCCCAACGCCTTAAATGTTTGCTTTAACAGTGCTTGGCGTTCGGGACCACGATTTGATTTACAACAGGGCAGAAATGTGAAGTGAATTCCCGGGTTTTGTTCATCGATATGACAAACTAAGTTATACACTATTAAACAATTATCCGGTGGAGTCCATAACTCATCTTGCAATTCTTTATCTGTTATGCTCACAACATATGGCAGATTAACAATCCTATCGCATGTTTCTTTCAGTAACTCGGCTGCTTGTTCAAATTCAGTACTACCAAAAGGTATCGTGTTACGATTACCTATGCATATAACTACTTCATACGCTTCTTTTATAGCATTATTTTTATGCCGTGCATCTGTGGTTTTGGCATTTGCTTCAGCACTTTTAGTGCGTATGTAATCTAGATATGACATATCAACTCTTCGGCTTGGCTTTTGTGTGCTCTGAAACGCTCTAAAAGAGGACTCGAATACTTTATCATAGATTTGCTCGATAGTTGCATGTGTCCTACCACTTTCAACGCAATAATAGTTATTACAACTTAATTCCGGATTCACATTCGGGCTAATCAATAACCTATTATTGTGAGCAATGGAATATGTACTGTCAATGTGTGCAGAAATACTTTGATACATATAAATCATCCTTTCATAAATCAATTACACCCATACGGAGTTAAGCAACACTTTGTTCTAAGGACAAAGTGTAATTGCGTTAACCATTTGCTCCATACTCATTATGACAGACCACTAAGTCATACAAATTGTTATTAAGAGAAGATTTATATTTAAGATTTTATTTTATAAACAGCACACGCATTATCATAAACTAAGGTATAATATAACTATACTGTGAACCATTTTGACAATTTCGATATATAAAAAAGCACTCAATCGATTTTCCTCACGATTGGGTGCTTAACTTTTGTTTTCTTTTGATAATCTTGCAATTGTTGATAATGACAATCCTGTTTCTTCTTTAATCTTTTTATGAGCGACTCCAGACTTTAACAGTTGTACTGCTAAGTCTTTATTTTTCTGTTTCTCCATTTTTCTTTGTTGCCTCTCTGTATCTCTTGTTATATTTGGTTTGCTTAATTCATATGCTCCCATTTTAATTAGGTCATCTTTTGAAACTCCCAGATATTCATAAAAAGTCTCGTTTTTAATTTTATAAGTCTTTTTCTGTTTGAATATATAATCCAAATCATTTAGTGGTTCATTAAACGAATTATTTATTGTTCTGCAGATTTCTTTCGCTTGTTCTATTGGATAAATCTGTCTTGCAGAATTAAAAGCAAGGAACAGCATCATATCTCTTTTACCCACTGTATCTTCTTTTTTAGCAAGTTCTTCAATAATTCTTATGCGTTTGTAATGTAAAGCAGAGTAACTATTCTTTTTGTGAGGCTTTGGTGCTTTTTTTTCTCTTTTTGTATATTTCTTTTTTAATGCTTCTTTCTGTTGTATATATTCTTTTACAATCTCACTCTCTTTTAATTGATTGAGCAATTCATTAAGGTCAAATGATTTATTATGCAGTATTTCCACATACGTATCTTTATCGATTTTCGTGTTGTGGGTGTTAAACATTCTGAATAATCCAACTGTATTTTTACTGGCTAATGCATCAATTTCTATATATTGTTTTAATTCCGGATACTCATCGAGAAAGCTCTTGAGAATTATAACTATATAATCAATGACTTTCTCATATATAAAAATCAGTTTTGATGATGTTGAATCTATATGCCACCAAATTTGAGTTCCCCTAGCCGTGTAGTGAATTACATTCGGTTTAGGTAATTCATTTAACTCAAACAAATCTCGATTCAGTCGCCATATAAAATCCTCAATCATTTCATCTCTTTCATAAGTAGAAAAATCTGAATGAATGTCACAATCAATAACTATATTGTTTAGTGAAAAGAGATTATCACTTGTTCGCTTAGTGTAATGGTTGACCGTGTTGGCCATAATGTAATAATCCTGTTTAGGATTGATTTCCAAATTTTCTGCTTTTTCTTTTATATGTTGGAAATCAGAATACCCAAGCGAAATCATTTGTTTATCTTTATTTAGCGTAGCAATTTGTACCCAACCATTATATGGGGTTGATGGTGGATATAATATATCATAAACATTCAAATAAAAATCACCTCTTACACTCGTTTAATTAAAGAATGAAAGAGATGATTAAGAAATTTTTATATATACAAAAAATCTCCCGGTAAGTACGCAACCCGAGAGATTTTTCGCCTTTCTAGGAAAGGAGGTTATATGGATTGTCTTTGATGTTATTCACACAAGGAGAAAAAATCGAAAAACCCTGCAGGCAAAGACAATCCCACATGCAAAAACCAAATCGTCAATTTGGTAATATTAGTATGATAGATGTGCAGTATTTTTGCATGCATAACTTTTTCAATTCGTCAAGAGAAAATTCAATTTTAAGGTTGACAAAATACAAGTCGTTCTGTTATAATTAGTCGAACGATTTGGAGAGGATACTTACCTTCAAATTGTAGCACAATTGAAGTCAGCGATTTTTCAGTAAAAATTGGTACATTATTTGGTACATTTTTAATGCACAGGTCGCTGAAACGTTGATACAGGGGTATAGCTCAGTTGGTAGAGCAGCGGTCTCCAAAACCGCGTGCCGAGGGTTCGAATCCTTCTGCCCCTGCCAAAAATAGAAACGGATGCCGTTCGGTGTCCGTTTTTGTTTTTCGTTTAGTATGAAGGATGAGAACCCGTAGGGTCTGAGCGTTAAAAAAACAGCCCAGTGGGCTGTTTTTAGCACAGAGCACAATGCGAATCCCTCATTCGCATTGTGAGTCTAGTATTCGAATCCTTCTGCCCCTGCCAAAAAGGAAAAAAGTCGTTTTACGGCTCTTTTTCTTTTTAGTTTAGTTTGTGCAAATGGGTTAAATTCGAACCCATTCCCCTTATAAAGCAAAGCCCTGAAACCGTCTAGTTTCAGGGCTTTATTTGTTATTAATAATTATCAAGCAATTCTTTGTAGAATTCGGTGTAGTCGCTACGTTTTTTATCTGTAAAGTTCATAGCTTCTCTTGGGTGTCTGTTTAACTGACCTGTGAACATATACTGCAAGTCAAAGCCCCAAACTACGCCTGACTCTTTAAGTGGAAGCATATAGTTTTCGATAAATCTTAACAAACTATAAATGCTGTACTTTGGATTTTTAAGGAATCCGAGCATCAATTCCATAGCACAGTTACCTGCGCCGCGTCCCATAGCGAGAGCAGTTGCATCGACATAAGAAATACCGTATGAAAGAGTTTCAATTGTATTTGCAAAGGCAAGATTTTGATTATTATGACCGTGGAAGCCAATCTTTTTACCGTATTTTTCGCCGTATTCAAGGTATTTTTTTGCAAGTTCTGCCGCATTTTCAGGGAAGAGTGAGCCATAACTATCTACAAGATAAATTACATCAACTTTTGATTCGCCAAGCATTTCAAGAGCGTCGTCAATCTGATTGAAACTTGCCTGTGAAATAGCCATAATGTTACAAGTTGTTTCATAGCCCAACTCATTGAAATAGTTAATCATTTCAACGGCTGCGGGAATCTGATGAATGTAGCAAGCAACACGAATCATATCAATTACGCTATCTTTTTTAGGAATAAAATCAGTTTTGTAATCGCAACGACCAACATCCGCCATAACCGCAATTTTCATATCAGAAACATTGTCGCCAACAATTGCTCTTAAATCTTCTTCATTACAGAATTTCCATTTACCGTGGTCTTCTTCATTAAAAAGATTTTTGCTTGCTTTATAGCCGAATTCCATATAGTCAACGCCGCACTTTATATTTGTTTTATAAAGTTCGCGTACAAATTCATCTGTAAATTCAAAATTGTTACAAAGTCCGCCGTCGCGGATTGTTGCGTCAAGAAGTTTAATGTCATGACGCACGCTCATTAAGTTACCTTTTCTCATAGTATTCGCCTCTTGTGTAATTTTCGCTTTAGCAGTTAAAAGTGCGAAAGCGGATTGAAAAGTATTATATCACTCTTATATTCGTTTGTCAACGGAATTTTTTAATTGACTATATTTATTTATTTTGATATACTGATTTTGATTTATTTTCACACGAGGTGAAAGATATGGGACTTAAAAATTTTCTTGATATAACACTCGGTCGTCCTATAGATGGCGACAGAGTAGAATACTTTGGCGAAGTTAAGAAAAAATGCAACGGATATGTGCTTTCAAACGCCACAAATCAGCCCGCAGCAGCATATGCATATGAGGCAGATATCACTAAACTTTGGGATGCATATAAAGAGTTAAAATCAGAGTGTGGCTACCCCCTTTCATTTAACACAATTATGATGAAAGCAATGGTTGAAGGTCTTAAAGCGGCGCCTCGTCTTAATGCTCACATTGATTTCAAACCATTTTCAATATCAGGTCGTCTTATTGTGAAAAAACACATTAATATTGCTATGCCTGTTGTTCTTGACAGTGGTGAAACTTTTCCTGTGAACATTCTTAATGCAGAAGAAAAGTCACTTAAAGAGTTGCAAGAACAGACCACTGATGTTGTGACCCGAATGAAGACCACTAATATTCAGAGAACATATACAGATATGGTGCTTAACCGTGGTATTGCATTTGCACTTACAGGTAAAATTGCGCAAGCAATTGCTATGGGTGTAAAAGGCGCTTTTGGTAAAAGTAAAATGGGAAAAATCAGCGATTTATTCAACCAACCACCAAAAGAAGAAAATGCACTTACACCTCAACATATTAACGAGGGTACTGTTTGTTTCTCAAACTGGGGAACTCTTGCAAAAGGGCTTAACGGTATGGGCACACAAGCACCGCTCCTTTACCCACAGGTGTTTATGATGGGTACAGGCACTGTGCAAGACAAAGAATTTGTGTTTAGAAATAGTAAAGGTGAAATTGATTTAGGTGTAAAAAAAGTAATGCCAATCACACTCACATTCGACCACAGAATTGGCGCTCTCAACGACGTTGTGCCATATATTAAAGTGCTTGATGAGATTTTTGAGAATCCAAGTGTAATTAAAGAATGGTAAAAGGAAAACAATAAAAAGGATTTGCAAAATTGCAAATCCTTTTGTTTTTTGGCGCGCCTGACTGGAGTCGAACCAGCGACCTTCAGAGTCGGAGTCTGACGCTCTATCCAACTGAGCTACAAGCGCAGATATTAAGTGCAGAGTTCAGTTTATTCGGCTCCCTCTGACGAGGGAGCTGTCTGCGAAGCAGACTGAGGGAGAGATTGGCTAACCACTTTGTCTATATGCTCACAAACATTATAAAAGTTATTATCAATATCAATATTACATATTCGTAATACTGTTAATCCCATATTATTTAAATATTTTGTGCGGAACTCATCATTTTTAATTTGCTCGTCTGTGTAGTGTCCACCACCATCAAGTTCAATGACAAGTTTTGCTTTTGCACAATAAAAATCTACAATATAATTACCAATAGATTTTTGTCTTTGAAATTTCACAGAATATTTCCGTAAAAATTCATACCATAGTTTTCGTTCCCAAGGGGTCATATTTTTGCGAAGTGTTTTTGCTAAAACAATATTAGATTTATTATATGGCTTCACAGCTTTACACTCCTTTTGACTACCCCTCAGTCTGCTAACGCAGACAGCTCCCCTGACAAGGGGAGCCGACTTAAACTATACATTGAATCTGAAGAGAACAATGTCCCCATCTTTCATAACATATTCTTTGCCTTCGGAGCGGACTAAACCTTTTTCTTTTGCTGCTTGCATTGTGCCGTTTGCCATAAGGTCGTCAAAGTGGATTACCTCTGCACGAATAAATCCACGCTCAAAGTCAGTATGAATTTTACCTGCTGCCTGTGGTGCTTTTGTACCTTTTTTGATTGTCCAAGCACGAACTTCAGGTTGACCTGCAGTAAGGTAAGAGATAAGTCCTAAAAGGTTGTATGAGCGTTGAATAAGTAAGTCTAGACCACCTTGTTCAATGCCTAAATCAGAGAGGAACATTTCTTTTTCTTCTTTATCGAGTTCTGCAATCTGTGCTTCAAGCTCTGCGCAAATTGGAAGTGTTTCTGCGCCCTCTGCTTCTGCAAGTTTGCATACTGCAGTGTATCTTGCGTTGTCACGAATATCATTTGCGAAATCTTCTTCGCTCATATTACAAGCATAGATAATTGGTTTTGATGAAAGAAGTGCAACATCAGAAAGAAATTCCTTTTCTTCATCGTCAGCTTCAACTGCACGAGCATTAACACCGTTTTCCAATTCTCCACGAAGACGTTTTAAGAAGTCAAGTTCTTTTTGGAGTGACTTATCGCCTTTAAGGTCCTTTTCAACCTTTGTAATTCTTCTGTCGAGAATTTCAACGTCAGAAAGAATAAGCTCAAGGTTGATTGTTTCAATATCACGCTGTGGGTCAATGCTACCTTCAACGTGAATAATGTCGTCATTATCAAAGCAACGAACAACGTGAATAATTGCATCAACTTCGCGAATATGAGACAAGAATTTGTTACCAAGACCTTCGCCCTTTGAAGCACCTTTTACAAGACCTGCGATATCAACAAATTCGATTGTAGCAGGAGTGATTTTTGCAGGATTATACATTTCTGCAAGCTTGTCAATTCTGTAATCAGGCACTGCAACAACGCCTACATTTGGCTCGATTGTGCAGAAAGCGTAGTTTGCAGACTGTGCACCCGCATTTGTGATTGCATTAAAAAGTGTACTTTTACCAACATTAGGTAAACCTACGATACCAAGTTTCATTTTGTTTCATCCTTATAATAAGATTTTATTTCCAACAAAGGATTATACACTATTGCGGAAAATTTTTCAATAGTGTATAATTAATTCAGACTTCAAAATGCAGAATGCAGAATTGAGTGATATTATGGAATTTGCTAGAACTGAAAGATTAATCGGTAAAGACAATCTTGAAAAGTTAAAAAGTAAAAATATAATAATTTTTGGACTTGGTGGTGTTGGCTCTTACGTGGCTGAGGCATTGGCTCGTTGTGGTGTTGGCAAAATAACAGTTGTTGACAAGGACACAGTTGACATTACAAATATCAATCGTCAGTTATATGCACTTCACTCCACAATCGGCAAAAACAAGGCAGATGTGGCACGTGAGCGTATTCTTGACATAAATCCTGAATGTGAAGTTACACCAATCGTTAAAATGTATTTACCTGAAAATGCAGAGGAGTTCAACCTTTCACAATACGATTATATTATTGATGCTATTGACAATGTAACGGCAAAAATTGACCTTGCAATTAAGTCACAGGAATTGGGAATACCAATGATTGCATCAATGGGTACAGGCAACAAGTTTGACCCAACTGCATTTAAGATTACTGATATTTACAAGACTGACACCTGTCCCCTTTGCAGAGTTATGCGAAGAGAGTTAAAGGCACGTGGTGTCATGAAATTAAAGGTGCTTTATTCAACTGAAATTCCTAAAAATGATGGGGAACGCACTCCTGCAAGTATCAGTTTTGTGCCAAGCACAGCAGGACTTATTATAGCTGGCGAAGTTGTAAAAGATTTAATATAAATGGAAAGTTGAAAACGGAAAGTGGAAAACGAAAGAAGTAAGACTGTATGAATAGCGCTATTGAAAGTAAAAGCTTTGATTTTGCTGTAAGAATTGTAAATTTATATAAACACCTTGTAAATGAAAATAAAGAATATGTTATGTCAAAACAAATCTTAAAAAGTGGAACAAGCATAGGTGCTAATGTATCCGAAGGAGAACAAGGTCAATCCAAAGCGGATTTTTATACTAAAATGTGCATTGCATTAAAAGAAGCAAACGAAACATATTATTGGTTGCGTCTCTTATATGCTACTGATTATTTAAGTGAAAAAGAATTCATTTCAATGGAAACTGATATTAAAGAAATTATTGCATTATTGACTTCTATATGTAAAACTACACAACAAACTCAACGAAAATAATTTTTTATAATCAGCGTCGCAGACCCAACATTTTCAGTTTTCCACTTTCAACTTTCCATTTTAACAATTTATTCATTGACTTGAAAATTATAAAATAGTAAAATAATGACAATACTTTTCATATAAATCTTTGAGGTAGAAGTATGAGTTTAATTGAAATTAATAACATTTATAAAATTTATAATCCTGGAGAGAACGAAGTAAGGGCGTTAGATGGTATCAACTTAACCATTGAACACGGTGAATTTCTTGCTATTGTCGGTCAGTCCGGCTCAGGTAAATCAACTCTTATGAACATGCTTGGTCTTCTTGATATTCCTACAAGCGGCACATACATTCTTGACGGTGTTGATGTTAAAGATATGACTGATGATGAATTGTCAGAAATCCGCAACAAAGAAATCGGCTTTATTTTTCAGGGCTTTAACTTGATTCCAAGTCTTACTGCCGTTGAAAACGTTGAATTGCCGCTTGTTTATCGCGGTATGAAAAAAGACGAGCGTAACAAGTTAGCTCTTGAAGCGTTAGAGCGTGTTGGTCTTTCACACCGTCTTGACCATTTGCCAAAACAGATGTCAGGTGGTCAGCAACAAAGAGTTGCTATTGCCCGTGCAGTTGCGGCACGTCCCCCAATTATTCTTGCTGACGAGCCAACAGGTAACCTTGACTCACATTCAGGTGTTGAAGTTATGAAAATTCTTCACGAACTACATGAAGAAGGCAGAACAGTTATTCTTATTACTCACGACAACGACATTGCAAACGAGGCACAGCGTGTAATCCGCATACAAGATGGTCAGATTATCTCTGATATTATCAACAAATAATTTTAATTTGTCCACTTACAAAAAATAATACTATTTTAAGGAAAAATGTTACAAAAAAGTGTAGCATTTTTCTTTTTTTTATGCTAAAATTTGTATTTGTATAATTATATTGTATAGCTATATGCAATCGGAGGAGAAAAAGATGAAAAGAAAAAGTATTATGAAAAAACTTTTCTGTGTAATCCTTGCAGTTGCAGTTTTTGCAGTAGGCATTCCGTTTACAGCAATCGCTGCCGCTACTACTGATGATGTGAATTTCGTTATTTTAAGCGACCTTCACTATTTCGCAGAAGATTCACAAGGACCCACCGCAGAAGACAAAGCAGAATTCAACGAAATGATGCTTATGAACAATGCTACAAGCGGTATTGCACCAGAGCTTACAGATGCTGCTCTTGCAAACGTTACCGCAATGGCACAACAGGGCAAAATTGATTTCTTGCTTGTACCTGGTGACTTAACAAGAAATGCTGAAAAAGCTGCTCATCAAGAACTTGTTCAAAAGTTTACAGCATTTGAACAAGCAACAGGTATTCCTGTTTATGTTATCAATGGTAACCACGACATTAACAACAACAGAGCCGCTATTTATGATGGCGAAAACCTCTTAAATGTTAAGAAGAATCCTGAAATGAGAAATCAGCTTGACACAACTCCTGAAGAGTTTGAAGCACTTTACAAAGACTTCGGTTATTCTTCAGAGGGCGGTTACTATAATCGTTATAAAGCAATCGCAGGCAATTCAGAGGGTTCGCTCTCTTACGCTACTGATATTCCTAATACTGAATATCGTCTTATTGCTATTGACTCTCAACTTTATTCTGCAGACAACACAGATTCAGGTCTTAATGAGCAAGAAACTGCAGGCCAAATGTCTGACACACTTCTTAAATGGGCACTCGATGAATGTGAGCAGGCAGAAAAAGATGGTAAAACAATTATTGGTTTCACACACACAAACACAGTTCCTCACTTTGATACAGAAGTTGACCTTTTTGACAACTTCGTTTTCCGCGATTGGGAAAAAGCTGCAGACAAACTTGCAGACGCAGGTATGCACTATACAGTTTCAGGTCACGTTCACATGCAAGATGTTGCAACTTATGTAAGTGATAATGGCGAAGAAATTACCGATATTACAGGTGCTTCAATTTTAAGCTACCCTAACTTATTCAGAAGTGTTTCTATGAGCACTGCTTCAAATGGTGACATTACTTGCACTTATGAAACACACGACATTGACGAATTTGTTTCCGTTGTAATTGACGGTATTGCTCAACCAAAGCCATTCAAATATCAGACATGGGCTTATAACTTTGGTGGTGCAAACATTAAAACATTCGTAACAAACGTTGTTAAATATCAACTTGTATACGGTTTTGGTAAAGATGTAAAAGATGCAGGCGGTCTTTACAACTTTTTAAGCGAAACAATTGGTATTAAAGAACTTATTGCAGGTCTTGTTGACAATGAAATGCTCGGTGGCGCTCTTGGCGAAATCGGTAACGCTGCTGCAAAAGCACTTATTTACTCACTTTGCAGTCAGTTAGAAAAAGCATATCTTCAAGACCCTGACAAGACAATGGAAATCCTTGACCCAATGCTTGACAAACTTTTAGGCATTGAAGTTTCTGATTACCCTTCAACTGCATTCAAAGATACACTCGGTTTTGGTAGCACAGGCGAAAAAGGTACTTTAGGCGACCTTGCTTCATCAGTTCTTGCTTACCACTACACAAACAACGAAGATTACAAGAACGATAAATTCCTTCTTAACGCTCTTGACCGTTTCTACAATGGTGAAAATGGCGAAGTAATTATTGATACACTTCTTGATGTTGTTCTTAACGACCTTCTTCAGGATACAATCCTTAAAGATATTAAGATTGACCCTGTATCTTGGGGCATTAACAGTGAAATGGGTGACCTTATAGGTTCACTTACAGGTATGCTTGACGGAATGCTTGGAACAAATGGTTTCCCTGAAATCGGCGTAAGCGACATTATTTCAGTTGTTCTTCTTACAGGTATTGTTGGCAATGGTGATAAACTTTCAAATGTTGTTTACTCACTTCTTGGCGAATATCTTACAGATAGCTTCTATGAGGTTATCGACGGCGAATTCTACAGAATTCTTAAAGACCTTACTCACGATGACAACCCTGGTTATATGATGGACTTTGACGGCACAGTTGCTTACACAGGCAAAGTTGCAGTTCCACTTTCACAAGATAACCTTCGTCTTCCTTCTCACATTGCAGTAACACTTGGCGAAGATGCTTCTTCAGACAGAAACATCAGTTATGTTACTAAATATAGTGTTACTAATACAGATATTCAGATTGTTCCTTATTCTGAAAACCCTGATTTCAGCAAGGGCTCAACAGTTGATGCAGATATCCAGACAAGTTGCGAAGTTGATGCAGAGCGTGCATATTCAGCAATCAACTTAAGCTTTATCGGTATTATCAATCACAAAATGACAGTTAACCGTCATATCATCAACATCAAGGGTCTTGAAGCAGGTCAGAAATACTGCTACAGAATCGGTGATGCAACACGTGGCTGGTGGAGTGATATCGGCGTTATTGATACTGCTGATAACAGCACAGAGTTCAGTTTCTTCCATATGACTGACCCACAGTCAGTTACAGAAATGCAGTATGAAAACAACTGGGCATTAACACTTGACACTGCTTTCAAGAATCATAGTGATGCGGGCTTCATTCTTTCAACAGGCGACCACGTTGACAATGGTGGCGACTTTATGGAATGGAAGAGAATGTTTAACTCTGCAACAGATACTCTTATGAATGCTCCTCTTATGGGTGCTTCAGGTAACCACGAAGAACGTGGCGACAACGCTTTAGTCCAGAACTTTGTTTATTCAAATCTTCCTGAACAGGACACAACAACAGGTGTTTACTACTCATTCGATTACAATACTGCTCACGTTGCAGTTCTTAACTCGAACGACCTTAACGACAACGGCGGTCTTTCAGATGCACAGATTCAGTGGCTTACTGAAGATATGAACGCAAGCGAAAAGGCATGGAAATTCGTAGCACTTCACAAAGCACCATATTCAAACGGCTCACACTTTGATGATGAAGACGTTGCTGCAATCCGTGCACAGTTTGCAACATTGATGCCTGAACTCGACATCGACATTGTATTCCAAGGTCACGACCACGTATTTATGCGCACAGACGTTATGAACAACAATGCAGTTGTTGAAACAGAAAAACAAACACTCAGCTACAACGGTCTTGAATATGTTTCAAAGATTAGTCCTGACGGCACAATCTATTCAATCAATGGTACTGCAGGTTGCAAACACTACGAGCCAAAGGCAGACAGTGAAACTGCAGGCGCATTCCCAACAGGTGAAACAGTTGTTTCAATTAATATTCCAACATATTCATACATTCAGATTGACGGTGGTAACCTTTACTTCGATTCATACGCAGTAAACGGCGACGGTAGCGAAGAAAGAATTGACAGTTTTGCAATTTCAAAGGTTGTAACTCTTGAAGACGGCACTATCATTGATGGTACAAACAATGATAATATTGTTGAAGAAGACGATGGCATTAAAGATGTAATCGATGATATTACTGATACATTCCGTCAGAATCCTGTTCTTTCTTATGTAACAGTTGCAGGTGTTGCACTCGCACTTGTTGTAGGCGTAGTTGTAACAGTTGTTGTAAGACGCAGAAGAGAAGAAGCATAATTAAGCGCAAAGTTCAAAATGCAAAGCGCAAAATGATATTTTGACAGCGAGGGGTTATTTCTCTCGCTGTTTTTGTTTGCAAATTGGAGTTTGTCTAACTGAATGCAAAGCGCAAAATGCAAAGTGTAGGAACTGCGTTGCGATTGTAGATTGCCTCCCTCTGACGAGGGAGGTGGCAACACGTTAGCGTTGACGGAGGGAGAGATAGTTAACATATAAACGACTACCCCTCAGTCGCTACGCGACAGCTCCCCTGACAAGGGGAGCCGAAAACACACATTAAAGACACCGCCAAACTATAATTTGTTAAACAAATTTCACTTAAATTCTGCTTGACTTAACATTTCACTTTTGCTATAATACATAAGATATTGAAAACACAGTGAAAAAGAAAGTAGATTAAGTGAGTACACTTAACAGAGAGATGTGCCTTGGCTGAAAGCACATAAGTTGAAAGTTTAATTGAAGTTCCCTTTGGAGTGGCACAATTGAAATAACAGTAGGTTGTGACGGTTTGTTCTCGTTATTGGACACGGAAAGTGTTAGCTTTTTGCTAAAATTTGGGTGGTACCGCGGATTTTATTCGTCCCATACTCTTTTGGAGTATGGGATTTTTTTATTCTATTCCCCTATTTCCGATTATTATTAGAAAAGGATTGAGATTATGAGAGAAAAACTCGAGGCAATCCGCGTTAAAGCGGAAGCAGAACTCAGTGCAATTACTGAGCAGTCAGAACTTGAAAACTTCAGAGTACAAGTTCTTGGTAAAAAAGGCGAACTCACATTATTGCTTAAAATGATGGGTTCATTATCAGCAGAAGAAAGACCTGTTATGGGTCAGATTGTTAACGAAGTACGTGCATTTGTTGAACAGAAAATTGCAGAAAAACAAGCAGAACTCAAAGAACTTGAACTCAAAAAAGAAATCGAAAGCACACCTGTTTTTGATATTTCTGTTCCTGCTAACGTAACTCGTGGTTCATACCACCCTATTACACTTGTTCAGCGTCAGTGTGAAAGTGTTTTCCGTTCAATGGGCTTTAACATTGAAGATTATTCTGAAATTGTTACTGACTATGAATGCTTTGAAGCACTTAACATTCCTAAAGACCACCCTGCTCGCGACATGCAGGACACATACTATTTAGATAATGGTCAGTTGTTGAAATCACACACATCTGCTGCACAGAATGCTATTTATAAAAAGTATAAAGATGCACTGGTAAACGATGGTATGCCAATTAAGGCGATTTTCCCAGGCAGATGTTTCAGAAACGAAGCAACTGATGCTTGTCACGAAAACACATTCTTCCAGATGGAAGGCGTTATGGTTGACAAGGACATTTCAATTTCAAACCTTATTTACTTTATGAAAACTATGCTTTCAGAAGTATTCCGCCAAGATATTAAAGTTCGTCTTCGTCCTGGTTTCTTCCCATTCGTTGAGCCGGGCTTTGAACTTGACATCAGTTGTCTTATCTGCGGTGGTGAAGGTTGTCCTTCATGTAAGCACAGTGGTTGGCTTGAACTTTGCCCATGTGGTATGATTCACCCTGAAGTTCTTAAAGCAGGCGGAATTGACCCTGAAGAATACACAGGTTTCGCATTCGGACTTGGACTTACTCGTCTTGCAATGATGAAATACGGCGTTAAAGATATTCGTGATTTGAACAGTGGTTCACTTAAAGTGCTTTCACAGTTCACAGACGATGAAAATTAAGGAAGGAGGAGTTAGATTATGTTTTTATCAATGAACTGGATTAGTGATTTCGTTGACCTTACAGGTCTTGACAAAATGGAATTAATCCGCAAATTCTCACTCTCAACTGCAGAAGTTGAAAACGATATTTTCTTAAAAGGCAGTGATTTCAGTGGCATTGTTGTTGCAGAAATCAAATCTGTAGAAGACCATCCAAAGTCAGAAAAACTCCACCTTCTTAAAGTTGATATTGGTGAAGAAGAACTTGTTGATGTTGTTTGCGGTGCTCCAAATGTACGCATTGGTATGAAAACTGCATTTGCAAAAGTGGGCGCTAAAATCGGCGAAATTGAAATTGCACCTCGTCCACTTGCTGGCTTTATGTCAAATGGTATGTGCTGTTCTGAAAAAGAAATCGGCATTTCTGACGACAACTCAGGTATTATGGACATTACTGATGATGTTAAGAATGGTACTGACCTTAAAGATATTTACGAAATCGACGACATTGTTTTCGAGGTTGACAACAAATCTCTTACAAACCGTCCTGACCTTTGGGGACACTACGGTATTGCTCGTGAATTCGCAGCTCTTGCAGGTCGCGAATTAAAACCATTACCACAAGTTGACCTTGCACAGTATGACAATCTTCCAAAAGTTGACCTTAAAATTGAAGACAATCTCTGCCAGAGATATTCTTGCTTACAGGTTGCAAACATTACAAAGAATGTTAGCCCTGTTAATATGAGAATCCGCCTTTACTACTGCGGTATGCGTGGCATTAACCTTCTTGCTGACCTTACAAACTACTTAATGCTTGAAATGGGTCAACCAATGCACGCTTTTGACTCAAGAAAGGTTGAAAAAATCAGAATTAAGCGTTTCGACAAACCATTCACATTCCAGACTCTTGACGGAATTGACAGAAACATTGACGAAAACACACTTATGATTTGCAATGACAACACTCCTGTTGCTATTGCAGGTATTATGGGTGGACTTGACTCTGAAATTGTAGAAGATACAACAACTCTTACTCTTGAATCTGCAACATTCAATGCAGCATCAATCCGTAAATCTACTGTTCGTCTTGCACATCGTACAGACGCTTCAAACCGTTATGAAAAGTGCCTTGACCCTGAAATGACAGTACCTGCAATTGCAAGATTTGTAAAACTCCTTACTGATATTGATGCAGATGCACAGGTTGTATCATCACTTACAGACGAATATGCATTTAAATACCCAACAATTTCACTTGACTTTGATAAAGCATTCATTGACAAGTACACAGGTATTGAAATCTCTAACGATACAATCGTAAATACACTTAATTCACTTGGATTCAAAGCAACAAACGATGGCGACAAGTTTACAGTAGAAGTTCCATCTTGGCGTGCAACAAAGGACGTTACTATCAAGGCAGACATTGTTGAAGAAATCACTCGTATTTACGGTTACGACAACTTTGACATTCACACTGCTTCTGCTCCGCTCTACCCTGTTCGTGCAAAGGCAGAAAAGACAGTTGAAGACAGAATTAAAGATATGCTTGTTCATCGTTATTCACTTCACGAGTTGCACTCTTATGTATGGCAGTATTATGACGAATACAAGGCACTTGGTATGGAGGTTGAAGAAAATATCAAACTCGCAGGTGCTACAAATCCTAATATTGAAACAATCCGTAAGTCAATTATTCCTACACAGCTTTGTCAGGTGAAGACAAACACTAATTTCTCAACTGATTTTGGTGTGTTTGAAATCGGTCGAGTTGTTAACGGACTCAAAGAAGACGGACTTTGCAACGAGAGAAAGAAACTCTGTGTTACTCTTTATAGCAAGACAAAATCTCTTGAAGCACTTTATGTTGAGCTTGCAACAATGCTTTCAGTTATTACTGACAACATTAAGCACAAACCACTCGCATTCAACCCAATGGAAGCATCACTTTCTTACGAGCACCCAAGAAATCTTAACGAA
Organism: Clostridia bacterium; assembly: GCA_017631955.1. Classification (GTDB taxonomy): domain Bacteria; phylum Bacillota; class Clostridia; order Oscillospirales; family Acutalibacteraceae; genus Fimenecus. The sequence goes on along the minus strand of JAGBSJ010000029.1, from coordinate 52,262 downwards.
ATTTCTTGTGATGGCGTAACATTAGGTAAAATCGGCGTTGTTCACCCAACAGTTTCTAAGAAAATTGACAAGAAAGCATCTATCGTATTCGCAGAAATTGATGTGCCAGCATTCACAGAAATTGCTGATGCAAAAATTCATTATGAAGAGCCATCAAAATTCCCTGCAATTGACGTTGACCTTTCATTTGTAAGTGAAACATTTGCACCAATCGGCAAGGCAATCGAAAATGCAAACTGCCCACTTATTAAAGGTGTTCAGGTTGTTGACACATACCGCGACGAAAACGGCAAATCAATTACAGTACGCCTCACATTCTCTAACCCAGCAAAAACTCTTACAACTGATGAGGTTATGGAAGTTGCGAACGGCATTATTGATGCTTTAGCAAAAGAGAATATTGTTCTTAAATCATAAGTTCTATCAAATCGGCTCCCCTTGTCAGGGGAGCTGTTTTTTCTACGAAAAAACTGAGGGGTAGTAAGTTTTTCTGTTATCTATCTCTCCCTCCACCGCAAGCGGTCCTCTCCCTCGTCAGAGGGAGGCAACTATATTACGAATTTATTTAATTTTACTATTGTATTTTAATATTTTTCCGTGTATAATATATTTAATTATTACTACGGAGGTGGCTAGAATGCTTGACCCTAACAAGACAATACAATTCTCACTTAAGGATGAGCGCGAAGAAGCAACACGCCAGATTCTCGTTTCGGTTTATGACGCGTTGGTAGAAAAGGGTTATAATCCAATCAATCAGATTGTTGGTTACATTCTTTCAGAGGACCCAACTTACATTACAACTCACAATAATGCAAGAAGTCTTATCCGCCGCCTTGACAGAGATGAACTTTTACAGGACCTTGTAAAAGAATATTTGAAGAATTCAAAGAAGTAAGAGGTATACAGTATGGCAGAGAAGAGTAAGTTTCTCACATATAAAGGCAAACCATTAGTTCGTAACGGTAACACCCTTTATTATGGCGACGCGTCAGAAAAATATGTTATTATGATGCAAATTCTTGCAACTAAACCAGTCGGCGACGTTGAGGTTGCATCTAAAGTTTCAATTCAGTTAATCAACACCGACCCTGACGTTAGCATGCGTGAGAAAATTGTTAAATCAAGTGAAAAGAAAGGGCTTTATGCGGCTCTTGATATTGCAGAAGTATGGCTTAGCCGTGCATTAGCAAACTAAACTATTCAAGGTGGACGGAAGGCAATTCCGTCCATTTGTGTTTTTAAGGAGAGATTATTATGTTCCATAAAATGAACATTGCGGGGCTTGAGCGTCATTTACCACTCTGCCCATTAAATGAAGAACTTATGATTGCGGGTTTTGTTATTTTCGGTGACCCTGAACTTACAACTGCTTGTGCAAAAGAATTGCTCGACAAAGCACCTGAATATGACTACATAATCACTGCAGAGGCAAAGGGTATTCCACTTGCACACGAAATGGCTCGACTTCAGAATAACGAAAAGTATTTTGTTGCCCGCAAAAAGCCAAAACTTTATATGACAGGCGTGTTTGAATCAACTGTTAATTCAATTACAACCAAAGGCGAGCAGAAACTTTATCTTGATAAGGCAGATGCTGACCTTATGAAAGGTAAGAAAATCCTTATTGTTGACGACGTTGTGTCATTAGGTGAATCACTTAAAGCCGTTGAAAAGCTTGTTAATGATGCAGGCGGAATTGTTTGTGGCAGAATGTTTATTCTTGCCGAGGGCGACGCGGCAAAACGCGACGATATTATTTTCCTTGAAGAGTTGCCATTGTTTAAGAAAGATGGTAGTGTGTTATAACTTAATTACATTCACAAAGTGAATATATCGCAAATTCCGTTAGGAATTTATATCGGATACAAACGTATATATCGCACAAGCGTTAGCTTGTATATCGCGATATGTGGTAAACCACGCGATATAATTGTTACACAATTGCGATATACCTAACGGTACGATATGTTGCTACGCAACGTAAAAAAGACCTTATTCATTACGAATAAGGTCTTTTTATTTAATACAAATCCGTTGACAAATATCTGTCGCCTGTGTCAGGAAGAAGGACTACAATATTTTTACCTTTATATTCGTCTTTCTTCGCAAGAGTTAATGCACCATAAAGGGCTGCACCTGACGAAATGCCAACAAGTATGCCTTGACTTGTTGCAAGATTTCGTGCGGTAGCATATGCATCATCTGCGCTAACTTTAATAATCTTATCAATAACTTTTATGTTAAGCACTTCAGGTATAAATCCCGCGCCAATGCCCTGTAATTTATGAGCACCTGCGCTCTCACCCGATAAAACTGCGCTTGTATCTGGCTCGATTGCTACAATTTCAATGTTTGGATTTTTCTCTTTAAGATATTCCCCTACTCCTGTAATTGTACCACCTGTGCCAACACCAGCCACGAAAACATCAACTTTGCCGTCAGTGTCATTCCAAATTTCAGGTCCTGTGGTTTTGCGGTGTGCATCTGCATTTGCGGGGTTTACAAACTGCCCTGCAACAATGCTATTGGGGATTTCTTTTTGTAATTCTTCTGCCTTTTTTATTGCACCACTCATACCGAGTTTGCCGTCAGTAAGCACCAACTCGGCACCATAAGCGGTCATAAGTTTTCTGCGTTCTACTGACATTGTGTCAGGCATTACAATAATTACGCGATAACCGCGAGAAACACCGATAGATGCAACTCCAATACCTGTATTACCACTTGTTGGCTCAATAATTGTTGAGCCATTTTTTAATATGCCTTTTTCTTCGGCATCTTTGATAATCCCATATGCGACGCGGTCTTTAGCACTACCCGCAGGGTTAAAACACTCGAGTTTTGCAAAGATGTTTGCATTTGTATTTGTATTGATTTTCAACAACGGAGTGTTGCCGATTAACTCGGTTACTGAATTATAGATTTTCATAATATCACCTAAGCAATATAATATCATTTATTAAAAAGGTTTACAAGTGGAAAGTTTAAAGTTGAAAACGATTATATTTTTTGCGATGCAGTTTCTTCGTTTTGCGTTTTCCCCTTATTCTATAATAAGATTCCCATCTTCACTACAACGGCAAGTGTAAGATTTACCCTTTTCAAGTGTTTTATCAAGGATTTTTTCAGAAAGTACATCTTCAATTTTGCTTTGGATTGTACGCTTTAGGGGTCTTGCACCATAGATTTTGTCATAGCCAGCTTTTGCCACGAAATCGATTACACTTTCATCGAAAGTCATTGAGATTTCAATGTTGTTCATTCGATGCTCAAGGTCATTTAAGAGGTTTTTAGCAATATTTTTGATATCATCTTGGGTTAATCGGTTAAACACGATTATATCGTCAATACGGTTAAGAAATTCAGGACGGAATGTGTTTTTAAGTTCGCCCATAACCGCTTCTTTAATTTTTTCGTCGGTACGGTCATCTGCATTTGTCACAAATCCGAATGTCGCTTTTTCTTCGTTGATAAGACGAGCGCCCACATTAGATGTCATTATAATTACGCAGTTTTTGAAATCAACTCGTCTGCCTTGTGAGTCGGTAAGAATACCATCGTCAAGGATTTGTATAAGTGCATTGAACACATCAGGATGTTCTTTTTCAATTTCGTAAAAAAGAATTACTGAATATGGCTTTCTGCGGACTTTTTCTGTGAGTTGTCCGCCTTCATCAAATCCTACATAACCAGGTGGCGAGCCGATAAGTTTTGACACGGTGTGTTTTTCCATAAATTCACTCATATCAAGGCGAATCATAGCGTTGTCGTCGCCAAACATTGCTTGGCTGAGTGCTTTTGTAAGTTCAGTTTTACCCACACCTGTAGGGCCACAGAAAAGGAATGTGCCAATTGGCCTTTTCGGGTCTTTAAGCCCTGCGCGACCTCTACGGATTGCTTTTGCCACCGCTTTTACGGCTTTTTCCTGACCTACAATTCGAGTGTGAAGTTCGTCTTCCATACGGAGCAAGCGCTCACTTTCTTCTTCCGTCATTTGTGTTATTGGCACACCTGTCCACTGGGACACAATCTGTGCGATTTGTGTTTCAGTTACTTGTTTTTCGCGAGAGGAGTCGTCTGACTGCCACTTTGCTTTTTCTGTATTGTATTTCTGTGTAAGTTCTTTTTCTTCGTCGCGAAGTGCAGCGGCACGTTCAAAATTTTGTTGATTGACCGCCATTTCTTTCTCGGCAGATATAGTACTAAGTCGTGTTTCCATCTCTTTGATTTCAGGCGGTGGCACAGCACTATCAAGGCGCACTTTTGAAGACGCCTCGTCGATTAAATCGATTGCTTTATCGGGCAAAAATCTGTCCCCTATATATCGTGCCGAAAGATTAACGGCACTCACTATTGCATCATCAGTAATCTTCACCTTATGGTGTGCTTCATATTTGTCGCGAATGCCTTTAAGAATTAGGATTGCATCTTCTACGCTTGGCTCATTAACGGTTACCGGCTGAAAACGGCGCTCAAGGGCTGCATCTTTTTCAATATTTTTGCGATATTCGTCAATAGTAGTAGCACCGATAAGTTGCAACTCACCGCGGGCAAGTGACGGCTTTAAGATATTAGCCGCATCAACTGCACCTTCAGCACTACCCGCACCGATAAGCGTATGCACCTCGTCAATAAAAAGGATTACGTCAGTTGAATTTACAACCTCATCAATAATACCTTTAATACGCTCTTCAAAATCGCCACGGTATTTTGTACCCGCTACCATACCTGTTAAGTCGAGAGATAAAATTCGTTTATCTTTGAGTAATTCAGGCACCTGACCTTTTGCAATACGAAGGGCAAGACCCTCGGCAATAGCGGTTTTACCTACACCCGGCTCGCCGATTAAGCAAGGATTGTTCTTGCTTCTTCTTGACAAAATCTGAATAACTCGCTGGATTTCTTTTTCACGACCGATTACAGGGTCAATTTTGTTTTCTTTAGCCATAGCGGTTAAGTCGCGGGCATATTTTTGTAATTGTGAATTAGATTTATTATCTTTGGACGCTTTACTGTTAGCTTTAGGATTGCTTACAGAATTTGCCAAATCTTTTAAGAGTGCACTTGGAGTTACACCCGCTCGAGTCAAAAGTTGACACGCGTAGCCGTTACCCTCACGACAGATTGAAATAAGCAGATGCTCTGTACCCGCAAGGGATTGTTTCATTGAATTTGCAAGCATCAACGCACTTTCAACAATATGTTTGCTTCGCGGAGTAAAATCAGCAGGAGTAAGTTCAGTTGGCATTCCCGTGCCTACTGTTTCGCGGATTAAATCATAAACCTTTTTATATGTGACTCCCCTGTTTGCCAGAATTTTACCTGCAACGGAGTCGTGAGAGTCAAGAAGTCCTAACAAAATATGCTCACTGCCTATATATGTGTGGCCTGAATCTTCTGCCACCTCGACTGACTTGTTAAGACACATATTTGCTTTTTCGCTAAAACCTGTGAAGTTGTACATAGTTTTCACCTCTATTATAAAAATCATATTATAAAAGGGAGATTATAAATCGCCCTCTACATTACAAATTCCGAATTATGAATTTAATCTATTTCTTACCTCACTCGCCCTTACCGAATCTCTTTCTTGTTCAGGAAGTTTTTGGCCTGCGCGAGCATTAATGCTTGCGGGTTGCATTGAAATCATAAGTTCATTTACTGTTTCAATAGGCACATTAAGTTTGCCTGCAACGCTACCCAAACGAACAAGTGAAAGATTTTCCATAAGTTCTTTTGTTGAGAGAAGTCGTGCCCATTTAAGAGTACCGAATGCACGGAAAATAGCGTCATCTGTATCAATCGACTTTAAGATTTCGTCTCGTGCGGCTCTTTCTTGTGCACAAAGTTGTAATGTGATGGACTTTAAGTTTTTAATTGCAAATTCTTCAGAAATACCAAGGGTAATCTGATTAGAAAGTTGATACATATCGCCGATTGCTTTACTGCCTTCGCCGAATGCACCGCGGAATGTAAGCCCTAATTTTGAAATTGTGTTAATCAGTTTGTGAATCTGACCATTCATTGTAAGGGCAGGAAGATGAAGCATAACAGATGTGCGCATACCTGTTCCTAAATTTGTTGGGCATTGAGTTAAATAACCGATTCGTTCGTCAAATGCATATTCGAGTTTTGAGCCGAGAACATTGTCAATTTCGTCGGCAACGGCGTACGCCTCATCAAGTGCAAAACCAGATTTCATAACCTGAAGACGAATGTGGTCTTCTTCATTAAGCATAATGCAAATATCTTCTTCAGGTGTAATGAGTAAAGCTCTGCCGTCTGCATCTGATGCGAATTCAGGGCTTATAATATGGCGTTCTGCCATAGATGCGGCTTCAAATCGGGCAAGAGTTTTCATTTCAACAAAATTAAGATTATATTTGTTGTCGCCCGCAATTGCATCCTTAATAATATTATTGATAGCAATACGGTTTTTAGTATTTAATTTATTAGGAAACGGATATTCTTTAATATTTCTTGCAAGGCGAATACGAGTACTTACAACAATATCACTCTGTTCGCCAACGCCGATATACCACTTATTACTCATTATTGCCACCTACTTTCATTTCATTAATTCTATCGCGAAGTTCTGCTGCTTTTTCAAAATTCTGCTCATTTATTGCTTCTTTCAACTGATTTTCAAGGTCTTCAATTGTAACTACATTTTCAACTATATCAGTTTTAATGATTGTTGGATTTTTGCCCTCGTGACGAGTTTTTCCGTGAATACGCTGTAATGATGGCAAAAGCTTATCATAGAATGTCACATAGCAATCGGCACAACCTAACTTTCCGCTATTCACAATATCGTTAAATGTATTTCCGCACTTTTCACAGCGGAGTGTTCTTGAACTTAAACTACTTACCTGAGATTCACCGAAAAATGAACCTAACAAATCACCAAAGGTGTTCGAAAATCCACCAAAAACATCATTATAGCCCAATGCTCTTGCACAATCAGTACAGAGATGTGCCTCGGCAGTTTCACCGTTTACTATTCTTTTAACATGAGTTGTTGCCTCGTATTTACCACAATTCTGACATAACATAATTACTCTCTCCTTATAAAATTACAATATATTTAAAACCATCTGTTTGAATATTGATGCACGAAGAATATCGCCGTATTCCCTTGGTATATCTCGATATGCATTACCTGTTAATGCGGACAATAATATTTTAGTCGTTTTTTCATCAATAAAATCACTTTCATAAAGATTTTTAAGATGAGCGCGACAAGTATTTTCATTTATACTCTGCCCTATTGAGTTAATCAGGTGCATTTTTATAGAATTCCTGTCATAGCTTGCGCGGGTTATTTTAATGTAGCCACCGCCACCACGACGACTTTCTACAATATAGCCGTGCTCTGGTGTGAATCGTGAAGAAATTACATAGTTAATCTGACTTGGTACACAACCAATTCTTTGAGCCAGTTCATTTCGTTGGATTTCTGTGTAGCCCTCGTCCTCAAGCATTTCTTGAATCATACCCGCTATTATGTTACTTATGTTCATAAAATCTCTCCTCATAGAGTTTGACTTTGACTTTCTTTGACTTTTACAATTCTATTATAGCAAGGATTTTTAGTTTGTCAATAGCAAAGGTCAAAAAAGGTCAAAAAAGGTCAAAATTATTTCACAATAAAAAAGGGACACTATAATTAGTGTCCCACACATCTTTAATCATTCATAATTTGCCTTATATCATCGCCAATAAATTCAACAGGAGAAAATGTGCCGATAATTCTTGACGCGATACTTTCAGGGTAACGGTTTTTAACCTCTGCAAGACTAAGATTTGAACTGATAATTGTAGGTACTCCCCTACAAATTCTGCTATTAAGAAGATTGTAAAGTGCAGAAATAGTATATGGAGATTGGAATTCTGCACCTAAATCGTCAAGGATTAACAAATCTGCGCCAATTAAAATATCTTCTGTAACAAAAGTTTCGGCTCTGCCAAATTTCTCTTTTTCCATTTTGTTGAGGAATGTTATAACTGAGCCGTAAATTACATTGTAACCCTTTTTAATAACTTCATTTGCGATTGCAAGTGAGAGATGAGTTTTACCAAGTCCTGTTCTGCCGTAAAAATATAAACTTACAGAGTCAAGGTCAAAACTTTCGGCATACTTTACACAACTGTTATAAACATAACCCATTGCTTCTCTTGGTGACTCACCATTTTTTGATGCAGGGTAAAGTTCTAAATCAAAATCCTCAAAACTTGAAAGTTCAAGAGGTGTATTTTTATTAAGATTTTCTGCCGCATATTTTTTCATAAGTGAATGGTAACATTCACAGTATTTTGAGCCATATGAAACATTTCTTTCGTCGTCACGTTCTTCATAAATACCTGTATCTTTACACTTTTCGCAGGTGTATTTCACTTCAAGATAATCTTCAGGGAGTTTAAGTGCTTTAAGAAGATTTTTTCTTTCAGCGTGGAGCGCTTCATTCTTTTTACGAATGTTTTCGAGTGCCACCCCTACATCATCACCTGTCAATGAAAATGCCCTTACAACAGACATACCTGTTTTTGCGAGTTCTTCTTCAATGAATAAGAATTCGGGGTATTTAGCTGTCAATTCGTTTCTATTGGCGGTGGCATTCATTTCTGCCATATTTTTTCTATTTTTGATTTCTGCCATTACTTTTTCGTGTAATTTTCTGGAATATGCCAACTTTTATGCCCCCTTTACTCTTGTTCTTTTTTTATTTTTCTTTGTACCGAAATCTTTTCGGTTTTCTTTTGATTTTTCAGTTGCTCTTTGAACATCAAAAGATGTTTCTTTCTGTTTTTCCGCTTTTTTAGTTGATTTTGTTTCAAATCGTTTTGTGCCTTTTTCAATATCTTCAATGGTGAACATATCTGCTTTTCGCCAGTTTTTGATTGTACCATTCATATGACATACATTTTTCCACACAAGGCGACCTGTAAGTTTTTCCGCTTTCATAATATTGAAGGCCTTCTCGATTGCATCAATTTTGTAACCCCAACGAATCCATTCGCAGAAAAGTTCAATAACTGCAAATGTAGGCACCGATGCATCATTATTTGTGCGCATTGCAAGTTCACGGAAAACCGACAACGCCATTTCAGTTTCTGTTATGTATTCGTCAGCAGATACAAGGTCAATAATACCATTTTCTGCCCAATATTTTGCAATTCGTTTAATATCATCCTGACTTGTATTATCAATACTTTTTGCAAAATGAAGAAGGCAATTAGCCACGTCGGGCTTAATACCATAACAATACACAACCGCGTGAATTGTGCTTTGCATACTGTAACCCAATGTTACACCAAGAATTTCTTCCGCCTCATTGAAAAGGCGTTTTATAGAACTTCTGCCCTTAAGAATTTTATTGATTTCTTCTTGTGTTGGTGGAGTATAACGAATTTCGGGTAATGGTTTTATTACCTTTTCGTTTGTTGCTATTTGTTTTTCTGTTTTAACGGTTTCTTGTTGTTTTTCAGACTCCAATACTCCCATATCTGTCCAGAATTCAACACACTCGCCTATTTCGTTTTCAGAGAGATTTGTCTTTTTTGCAAGGTCAATTACTGTAATTTCAGGGTTTCTGAAAATACAAAGAATTACCTTGATTTGTTCGCCTGTTGCAAATTTTATTCCTTTATCAACAATTTCAGTCGGTAATGAAAACATTGACGAATAAACCTTAGGATTTACCTTAAACATCATATCTCTCCTTTCACGAAATTGCCACTATGGGCAGGGACAATAAGTATATCATATTTTGAGGTGTTTTGCAATCACAAGATATAGTGGTCAGGGTAAGTGAAAAACGCAAAGTGGAAAGTGGAAAACAATTATACAATTCAGCGTCACAGACCATTCGTTTTCAGTTTTCCATTTTCAACTTTACACTTAAAATACTGTTGACTTTAGCACATTAAAGTAATATAATTAATCTATATATATTCTCTTAATAGGAGTGGGATTTATGAGCATTACAAAATCAGTTTTTGGTGTTACAAAAGACGGCAAACAAGTTGACTCTTTTTTGATTGAAAACAACAACAATATGAAGATTAACCTTATCACTTACGGTGCTACTCTACAAAGCATTTTAGTGAAAGATAAAGACGAAAATGAAATCGACTTATTGCTCGGTTTTGACGATATGGACGGTTTCGAAAACCGCCACGATTATCAGGGTATGATAGTAGGTCCTGTTGCGAACAGAATTTCTGCAGGCGGACTTACAATCGACGGAGTAAAAGTTCCTGTTACAACTACTCACGGTGATGTTACTCTTCATAGTAACGGCGAATTCTCAACTGCAGTTTGGGATGCAATTATTGTTGACTCTGACTCTGTTGAATTTTCATATTTCAGTGCAGACGGCACAGAAGGATTCCCTGGCAACAAAAAGGTAACAGTTAGATATACTCTCACTGACAAAAACGAGATTATTATGGACTATACTGCAGTATCTGACAAAAAGACTGCATTCAACCTTACTAATCACGCATATTTTAATCTTAAAGGTTATCAGAATGGCGACATTCTCGACCACACTCTTTACATAAATGCTGATGCATTCACTCCTATGGGTGAAGGACTTGTGCCAACAGGCGAAATCAGAGATGTTACAGGCACTCCGTTTGATTTTAGAGAGCCAAAGACAATCGGCAGAGATATAGGTGCTGATTATGAACAACTCGATGCAGGCAACGGCTACGACCACAACTTCTGCATTAACAATTACGATAAAAAGCTTCGTCTTGCAGCTACTGTTACTGCTCCAAATGGCGTACGCCTTGATTGTCTTACAGATTTACCTGGTATGCAACTCTATGTTGGTAATTTCCTTGAAGGCAAAATCGGTAAGAATAATACCCCAATGGATTTCCGTTGTGGTTTCTGTCTTGAAACACAGTATTATCCGAATGCAACAAACACACCAAGCTTTTATAACTGTGTGTTTGATAAAGATGAGGTTGTTAAGACTACTACTGTGTATAAAATTACGGTGTAATTTTATACAATGAATTCGCAAGAATTCAATTCATGGAGCATATGTGAGAAATCATGGCGAAAGCCAATTCATGCGAAGCAATTCATCAATAAAAATGAATTGCAACTTCGTTGCATGAATTGATTTCATCATAAATTGTACTGCGTACATGAATTGCACCTAATGGTGCATTACTGACACAAATATTCTATTTGAGGTATCAATATTATGGAAAACACTAAACGAATTTATTTATCAGCACTTGTTTACAACCGTACAGGTGTACTTTTAAGAGTTGCTGGGCTTTTTGCTCGTCGCGGATACAACGTTGTGTCCCTTACAGTTTCTGAAACTGAAAGCCCTGAATTCTCACGTATGACAATCGTTTCTGACGTTGAAGAATACAAAGTTACAATGGTGCATCAACAACTTTCTCGTCTTGAAGAAGTTATCAATGTTGTTGCTCTTGACGAAAACCAGACAATTCAGTCAGAATTACTTCTTATTAAAGTTCACGCTCTTAATAAAGACAGAAAAAGAGTTCTTAAGACTATCAACAGTTTCGGTGCTCGTGTTATGGACATCGGCCACGTAACAATTACTGCTGAGCTTACAGGTCTTCCATCACTTATTGATAAATTCATTGATAAAATGGAAAAACACGGTATTTGTGAGCTTTCACGTTCAGGTCTTACCGCTCTTGAAAGTGGCGATAAGAATATTAAAGGGGTTGAATAATATGGGAATGACAATGACACAAAAAATCCTTGCGGCACACGCGGGGTTAGATAGCGTTGAGGCAGGACAACTTATCAATGTCCGTCTTGATTTAGTAATGGGTAACGATGTTACAAGCCCTGTTGCAATCAACGAAATGAAAGCAAAGGGATTTACAGATGTTTTTGACAGAGAAAAAATTGCTCTTGTTATGGACCACTTTACACCTAACAAAGACATTAAATCTGCAGAACACTGCAAACAGGTTAGACAGTTTGCAAGAGAATATAAAATCAAGAATTTCTTTGATGTAGGTCAGATGGGTATTGAACACGCTCTTCTTCCTGAAAAAGGAATTGTAATTTCAGGCGACACAGTTATTGGTGCAGACTCTCACACTTGTACATACGGCGCACTTGGTGCATTCTCAACAGGTGTTGGCTCAACTGATATGGCTGCCGGTATGATTTCAGGTATGGCTTGGTTTAAGGTGCCATCTGCAATCAAGGTTAATGTTACAGGCAAATTCAACAAATGGGTTAGCGGTAAAGATTTAATTCTCCACCTTATCGGCAAAATCGGTGTTGACGGTGCACTTTATCGTTCACTTGAATTCACAGGCGACGGAATCGCAAATCTTTCAATGGATGACCGTTTCTGTATCGCAAATATGGCTATTGAATGTGGCGCAAAGAATGGTATTTTCCCAGTTGACGAAAAGACACTCCAGTATATGAAGGGCAGAACAGACCGTACCCCTGTTATTTTTGAAGCAGATGCAGATGCAGAGTATGACGAAGTTATCAACATTGATTTAGGAGAACTTAAATCAACAGTTGCATTCCCTCACCTTCCTGAAAACGCTCACATTGTTGGGGAATTCGATAAAATCTATGTTGACCAGTCAGTTATCGGCTCTTGCACAAATGGTAGAATTGAAGATATGCGTGCTGCTGCCGAAGTGCTTAAAGGCAAAAAGGTTAATGAAAATGTTCGTTGCATTGTTATTCCTGCAACACAGAATGTATATCTCCAATGTGTAAGAGAAGGTCTTGCTGAAATTTTCGTTGAAGCAGGCGCTGTATTCTCAACACCAACTTGTGGTCCTTGCTTGGGCGGTCACATGGGTATTCTTGCCGCAGAAGAAAAGGCAATTTCTACTACAAACCGTAACTTTGTAGGCAGAATGGGGCACCCAACAAGTGAAGTTTATCTTGCAAGCCCATATGTTGCGGCTGCAAGTGCAATTGCTGGATACATTTGTACACCAGAGGAGGTACTCTAATATGAAAATTCAAGGTACAGTACATAAATACGGCGACCATGTTGATACTGACGTTATTATTCCTGCAAGATACTTAAACACTGCTGACCACAAGGAATTGGCAAGTCATTGTATGGAAGATATCGACAAGGAATTCATAAATAAAGTTAAAGATGGAGACATTATGGTTGCGGGTGTCAACTTTGGTTGTGGCTCATCTCGCGAGCACGCTCCTATTGCTATTAAAGCTGCCGGAGTTTCTTGCGTTATCGCAAAAACATTCGCAAGAATTTTCTACAGAAATTCACTTAACATTGGTCTTCCAATTCTTGAATGCCCAGAAGCTTGTGATGCAATCGAAAACGGTGACGAGGTAAGTGTTGATTTTGACACAGGCGTTATCACAAATGTTACAAAAGGCACAAGCTACAAGGCACAACCATTCCCTGAATTTATTCAAAATATTATTTCTAAGGGCGGACTTTTAGCATCACTTAAATAAGTGGAAAATGTAAAACGGAAAGTGGAAAACGATTTTTAATAATCAGCGTCGCAGACCCGACGTTTTACGTTTTCAGTTTTCAACTTTACACTCTTCATGTAACACATTTCCTCTATTTCCATAGAATGTAATGTAATTACTTCTTGGAAGGAGGAAATAATAAATGTGTAACTTCTTCGGTAACAACACTTGGTTGATTATTATCATCATCTTAATTCTTCTCTCTGATAATAACAACGGCGGTTGCGGTTGCGACAACGGTTGCGGCTGTCAGCGCAGAGACTATGATTGCGGTTGCTAATCATTAAAGATGTTAAGAAATAAAGAATAAAAAATAACGGTTTCGGTGGTGGGGTTTTTTCTCTGCCACCGTTTTTAAACTCAAAATAAAGGAATTTTTATGGAATTTTACGAAATTACACAAGAGCCAGAAAGGGCGTTGCTTATCTCTGTTGACACTGGGGATTTTGATGCAGATGCCAGTATAGAAGAACTCACGCTCCTCACAGAAAGTGCAGGGGCACAAGTTATTGGCTCAATAATACAACGAAAAAGCACCCCCGACGGTGCAACATACTTAGGTAAAGGTCGGCTCGCCGAAGCCGAACTGTTCTGCCATAATCAAGAGGTTGATTTGATTGTGTGTGATGGTGAACTTACTCCGTCGCAAATCCGCAACATTGAAAATGCAACAAAAGTGCGAGTTGTTGACCGCACGCAGTTGATTCTTGATATTTTCGCACTCCGCGCAAAGACAAGCGAAGGTAAATTACAAGTTGAGTTGGCTCAGCTTAAATATTCACTCCCCCGTCTTACAGGTAAAGGCAAAGAGCTTTCGCGTCTTGGTGGTGGTATTGGTACTCGTGGTCCCGGTGAAACGAAGCTTGAAAGTGACCGCCGACACATTATGAGACGAATGCACGCTTTACAAGAACAACTCGCAGAAGTTGAAAAGCGTCGCGGACTCTTACGCAAAAGACGAGAAAAAGACGGTGTAATCACAGTAGCACTTGTTGGCTACACAAATGCGGGTAAATCCACACTTATGAATGCATTAACAGATGCAGGCGTGCTTGCCGAGGACAAACTTTTTGCTACTCTTGACCCAACATCGAGAAAACTTTCACTCCCTAACGGGCAAGATGTTATGCTTATTGACACAGTTGGATTTGTAAGCCGACTCCCCCACGATTTAGTCAAGGCATTCAAGTCAACTCTTGAAGAAGCCGCCGAGGCAGATATTATTCTCAATGTTTGCGATGCGTCAGATATTCACTGTAACGAGCATATCGAGATTACCACCGACATTTTGCGAGATTTGGGCTGTAAAAGCGATAATATTATTACCGTAATGAACAAGTGCGACAAGGCGGAAAACGTTTTTGACCTTATTTCTGTGGGCAAAACGGTTATGATTAGCGCCCTTAAGGGTGTTAACCTTGATTTGCTCTTAAAAGAGATTGAAAAGGCACTTGAATTAAAAAGCGTTACCCTTAATTTGCTTATTCCTTTTTCAAAGGGTGGCGAGGTAAATACCATTCGCAACAATGGTAAAATTTTAAGTGAAGAATTTACTCCCGATGGCACAAAAATTCAGGTTATTCTCCCTGTCGAGTGGGCAGATAGATATAAAGATTATGTGATTAAACGAAAAAGAGACGCCGAGTTGGCGTCCCTTTTTGTTTAAAATAATTAAATATTAATTGAATTTTGGTAAATAGTCGCCGTGAGCAACAATCAAATCATCAACCATCTTCTTGATTGTGTCAATGTCAAGTTCACTACCTGTATGTGGGTCAAGCATTGCTGCCTGATAAATATGCTCTTTTTTACCTGTAACTGCGGCTTCAATTGTTAAGAGTTGAACATTGATATTTGTCATATTCATTGCGGCACATTGAACTGGTAATGCACCAACGTGGCAAGGATGAACACCATAGCCATTTACAAGGCAAGGAACTTCAACACAAGCATTCTCAGGAAGATTTGTAATAAGATGACCTGTATTAAGCACATTACCGCCGATTTGATAAGGATTGCCAGTAACCATTGACTCCATAATTCTTGATGCGTATTCTTCTGAGCGTTCGTGGTCGCGAACTCCCTTCTCGAGCATTTCGGCATAATCTTTTTTCCATCTTTCAATCTGGTCAACACATCTGCGTGGATATTCGTCCAGTGGAATATTATATTTTTCAATAAGTTCAGGGTACTTAGATTTTATATAGAACATATTGTACTCTGCATTATGCTCACTTGACTCTGTGCAGTAATAACCGAAGTTTTTGATATAATCCATACGGACTTTATCGTCTGCATCAGGTTTTGCCATATACGCATCAACTCTTGACTTAATTTCAGGGTACAAATCTACACCGTTTTTATCTTTGATTTCAAGAAGCCAAGCCATATGGTTAATACCTGCAATAAGCTCTTTTCTGCCCTCAAGTTTGTCTTCCATATCAAGTTTTTTGAGCAACCACTTTGAACAACCCTGAACGCTATGGCAAAGACCAACTGTTTTTATGCCTGTATATCTTTGCATATAACCTGTAAGCATTGCCATTGGGTTAACATAGTTTAAGAAAAGCGCATCAGGACACACTTCTTCCATATCATTTGCAAAATCTTTCATAACAGGGATTGTGCGAAGTGTACGCATAATTCCGCCAATGCCGAGAGTGTCACCGATTGTCTGTCTTAATCCGTATTTCTTTGGCACTTCAAAGTCAATAATTGTGCAAGGGTCATAAAGACCCACCTGAATTGCATTGATTACGAAATTAGCGCCGCGAAGTGCATCTTTTCTGTTTTCAACACCAACATAGCATTCAATTTTGCCGTAACCACCTTTTGCCTTCCTCATTGCCTCAAGAATTGTACGGCTTTCTTCTAATCTTTCTGCATCAATATCATAAAGGGCAAATGTACTATCACGAAGTGCTTCTGTACACATACAGTCACCTATAACATTTCTTGCAAAAACAGTACTACCTGCGCCCACAAATGTAATTTTCATAATAATTTCTCCCTATTTTAACCGATTGCAATTTTGAAACAAATTGGTAAATCGTTTTTAATTTCATCTTTAAGTTTGATTGTAAGTGCCTTGTCATCTCTTGTAAAGTTGATTTTTTCGTCACTACCGAGAAGTTCAACGCTTTCAATTAAATAATCGTGTGGATTATGCTTTTTAAGTGTTTTAATCTTAACAGTTTTTGATGGTCGCATCTGGAATACATAAAGATAACCATTTTTATATGTAAAACGGAAATCCTTGTTTGTGAATTTCTTTTCATCGCCATCTTGGAAAAATCCATCTTTGGCATTAACTTTGCCTTCACCAAACTGTTTCCAGAAGGTTGTGCCGTAAATACCCTCACCGTTAACTTTTAACCACTCACCCATTGTGAGAAGCACTTCAGTTTCTTCATCAGTTATTGTTCCGTCTGGCTTAGGACCAATATTGATAAGAAGATTACCATTCTTTGAAACAATATCAACAAGGTCGCAAATCACTTGTCGCGCGCTCTTGTATTCGTTGTCTTTTCTATAACCCCAAGAACCCTTGCCGATTGCAGTGTCTGTTTGCCAATAAAGTGGCGAAATACCTGTAAGTGCACCACGCTCAACGTCAAAGGTTGCAACGGTTGGTGGGAATGCCTCGTGCTTATAGTTAATTGTAACTTCTTTGCCCCATTCTTCTGCACGGTTGTAGTAATATGCCGCCAACTTTTTAAGATATGGTTTAAAAGAGTGATTATGAATCCACCAGTCAAAATAAAGCACAGATGGTTGATATTTATCAATTAATTCGCAAGTGCGAACAAGCCAATCTTCGAGCCATTCTTCACTCGCACCAATTGTATGCGTATCTTCTGTAGTTTTTCCAAGATTGTGTGAGTTCCATTCTTCACAAAATACTGCAGGACCATAAAAATCACGATAATTGTCGTCGTTTACGTCGCTATCAAAAGTTCTGCCAAGATTCATGAAGAAATAATGCTCTGCTCTATGAGTTGATGCACAAAGTGTAAGCCCTTGATTTTCACACTCTGCTTTTAACTCGCCGACAACATCACGGCATGGTCCCATTTCTACTGAATTCCAACGATTAAACTCTGTGTCATACATGGCAAAACCGTCGTGATGCTCAGCTACAGGCATAACATATTTAATACCTGCTTTTTTGAAAAGGGAAATCCACTCTGAAGCATCAAATTTTTCTGCCTTGAACATTGGAATAAAATCTTTATAGCCAAAATCTTTATGCTCGCCATAGGTTTTTCTATGGTGTTCAAATTCGCGGACATTCTTATCATACATACTTCTTGAGTACCACTCGCTACCAAATGCAGGCACTGAATAAATACCCCAATGAATAAACACACCAAGTTTGTCGTGCATATACCAAGAAGGCACTTTGTGATGAGTAAGTGACACCCAATCCGCCTTATATTTTCCTTTTTCATTTACTTCGTCAATTAATTTTAAGTATTCCCCAGTTGTCATTTTGACACCACCCTATTAAGATAAAATAATTATATCAACAGTAGTGCAATTTTGCAATTATTATGTTAAAATAAATGTAATTTGTGAGGTGTATTTTTTTGATATACTTAATATATTTTCTTCTTGCAATATTTGCTACAACTGTTGGCTCCCTTACAGGTATGGGTGGAGGAGTTATAACCAAGCCACTTATGGACGTTTTAGGGGATTTCAATGTGCAGACAATCGGTATTGTTTCATCAATTACCGTATTTTCAATGGCACTTGTGTCCGTAGGCAAACAGATTAAAGCGAAAACTGAAATACCATTCAAAACCGCTATTCCTTTGGCAATTGGCTCAGTTGCAGGTGGAATAATCGGCGAAAAACTTTTGGATTTTATTGTCGACGCTTTAAAGGTCAACTCTATAGTTACAGTTATTCAGAATATTGTGCTTGCTATTCTTATTCTGTGTGTTTTTCTATATATGAAGAACAAGCAGAAAATCAATGGTAAAGAATTACAGGGTGTTCCGGTATCACTCTTAGTTGGTGTATTTTTAGGAGTTTGCTCATCATTTTTGGGAATCGGTGGAGGGCCTATAAATGTGGCACTAATAATCTATTTGTTCTCAGTAAGCACAAAAACCGCCACAGTATGCTCACTTATTACAATTCTTTTTGCGCAGATTTCAAAACTCGCAACAGTAGCGCTTACAACAGGATTTGCTGAATTTGATTTATCAGTTGCACCTGTTATGATTATGGGCGCTATTACAGGCGGATTTATTGGCGCAAGTTTTAATAAAAAATGTAAGGAAACAACAGTTGAAAATGCATTTAATTTTGTGCAATTACTTGTGTTGGGAATAACAATTTTTAATATAGTAAGGAATGTTATATAACAGAAAATTTGAGTTTATCCATACGTTTTTGTTTATTGAATTTGTTACTTATATATGCTACAATGAAATCATTGAAAGGGGAAATTTTTATGAGTAAAGTTTTAACTCCTGAACAACTTCGAAAAAAAGAGTTGCGCAAAGCAAAAGAACTTACATATTGGGAAAAGCAAAAAGCAAGACCAAAAAGTAATACTTACTTCTGGTATCTTCTTTTGATTATTGCACTTATTTATGCAGTTGACGAAATCGCATCGCAAATCAACTCACTTATGCAAACTGAAATTGCCAACGATTTTATCAAGAGTGAAAGTTCTGTTACAATTCTTAATCTTCTGAATGTTGTAGCAATACCATTTCAGATTTTAGGCATTCTTTACAGACCTTTGGCAGACCGTTTTGGTAGAAAAACATTCCTTATTATAAACACATTCGGAATGGCGATTGCATTGTTTGTTATTTTCCTTTCGGGCAATGTAGTAATGTACTTTATTGGTGCTTGTATGATTCTTTTCTTTGTTCCTCATGATATGCACGTTGTGTATATTATGGAAGCTGCACCTGCTAAGAGTCGTGCAATAACCTATTCTGTAGTTAAATTCTTTGCTAATATGGCAGTTATGCTTGTACCTCTTCTTCGCAGATGGTTAATGGCATCTGCAGGCGAATGGCGTAACGTTTATATGATTCCTGCAATCGTTGGTATTGTTGTTTCACTTGTTGCTCTTCTTTGCGCAAGAGAAACTGATGCTTTTGTTGAGTCAAGAATCCGTTATCTTAAAATGACTGAAGACGAATTACAAGCGGAAGAGGCAAAGAAAAAAGCACAAGATTCACAAGGTGGACTTATTGATGCTCTTAAATTCGGATTCAGCCACAAGCAACTTCGTTGGGTATTTATTTGCTTTGCCCTTGCAGGTATCGGTGTTGTTGGTAGTATGAATTATCAGGCAATTCTTACTCACGGATATGCTCAAAGCATTTATGGCTCTAATGCAAAAGAATTTTTGGACCTTGTAAGTGTTAAGGAAGTTAGCCAAGCGCTTATCTTGTACCCTATTGGTATGGCTCTTTCACAAGTAATTATGGGCTTTATATCTGATAAAAAAGGTAGAAAAACTGCAGCAATTACCGTTGCAGCAAACTGTGTTGTTTGCTTTATTGCATTCACTTTAGGCGCAAAAATGAATCTTAATCCATATTTCGTCGGTTTCTTCTGCGGTGCATTCGTAGGTAGTTATTACTCAACAAACGATGTTCTTATTATGATGGCAAGTGAATCTGCACCAACAAATCTTCGCTCATCTGCTACCTCAGCGCAAACGGTTGTCGGCTTTGCAGGATACGCAATCGGTTTCATTGTTAATACAATCCTTGCGCTTATTCTTGGAGATGGTGTAATCGGCACAGTTGCACTTTGTCTTCTTGTACCAAGTTTTATTGCTACACTTATTGCACTTATTAAAAACACTCACGATACAAAAGGCCTTGATTTAAATACGGTTACAGGTACAGAATGGGACTAAGCAACGCTTAGCGTTGCAGCGATATAAATCCTTATAGATTTACGATATACGCTAATGCGTGCGATATGTGTTACACACGCGATATGTTCATTTCGTGAATGAGGATTTATATCATATCGCATTTGAGCAAAGCGAAAATATATCGCTTTTGCCTAGCAAAAATATCGCATTGAATTTATTCAATATATCACAACAACAAAAAGGAGAATGGACAAGTCCATTCTCCTTTTTGTTTTATATTGTGCTTTTATTTTACACTTGCAATAAATTTCTTAAACTGTGCTCTGCCTTCTTCAGTTCTATCATAAACACCGCACTGTTCAAGAATGCTTGCAAATACAAGTCCGATTTCGTCACGAAGAATTTGCTCACAGTTATCTTCGTTAATGTCGTCATATTTTGCTTTAATTTTCATTGTCCAGTCATAGTGCTTTGCAATTCTTTCGTCTGCTTTAATATCTTTATTCTGGAGTATTGCATCGCGAAGTACTGCCATTTCTGTTTTAAGACGAGAAGGAAGCACCGCAAGACCCATAACCTCAATAAGACCGATATTTTCTTTCTTGATATTGTGGTATTCTGGGTGTGGGTGATAGAAACCATCTGGGTATTCTTCTGTTGTAATATTGTTACGAAGAACCAAGTCGATTTCATATTTACCATTTACAAATCTTGTAATAGGTGTAATTGTGTTATGAATTTCGCCGTCATCAGTTTTTGCAATAATAAACGCTTCGTCGTCTGAATAATCACGCCATGTTGCAAGAATTTTACCTGCAAGAGTGCAGATACGGTCAGTGTCGTCCCCTTGAAGACGAATAACGCTCATAGGCCACTTTACAATACCTGCTGTAACATCTTCGAATCCCTCAAATGTAACATATTCTTCGATTTCTGCCTTTGCCATTGCAAATTCATAACGACCGCCCTGGAAGTGCTCGTGAGTAAGAATTGAGCCACCTGAAATTGGCAAGTCAGAATTTGAACCGATAAAATAGTGTGGGAATTGTTTAACAAAATCAAAAAGTCGTCTGAAATTCTTTTCACAAACTTTCATTGGTTTATGTGCTTCATCAAACACGATACAATGCTCATTATAGTAAACATAAGGAGAATATTGAAGATAAGCATTTACACCGTCAAGGCAAAGAGGAATAACTCTGTGATTTTGACGTGCAGGGTGATTCACACGGCCGCGATAACCCTCGTTTTCTTTACAAAGAAGGCAAGTTGGATATGAACTCTGTTCCATTTTTGTAGCCGCCGCAATTGCTCTAGGGTCTTTTTCTGGCTTTGCAAGGTTGATTGTAATATCAATATCACCATACTGTGTTTTTGTAATCCACTTAACGTCATTCTTGATTCTATATTCGCGGATGTAGTCACTCTTTCTTGAAAGGTGATAGTAATAATCAGTTGCACTTTCAGGAGAGATTTCATATTTTTCTTTGAATGTTTTAATAACTTCTGATGGTCTTGGAGTAATTGCACCCATTACCTTTGTATCAAACAAATCTTTATATACAATTGAATCTTCGCAAAGACCTTTTTCCACTGCGAAATCAAGAATTGCACCAAGGATTTCCTGAAGGTCAACTGATTTAATTTCTGCATCAGTTTCCATACTATCTAAATCAAGAATTTCAAGAATTCTGTTAACTGCCCAAACTTTATCTGCTTCTTCAATAAGATTTTCTCTTACACCATATGCCACAAGAGAATTTATTGCTTCGTAAATGTTCATTTGTAATTACTCCTTAATTGCCAAATTTATCTATTATAATTATAAAACTTTTCTTATATATTTCAAGATGTTTTTACAAAAAAACGGCAGAGAATTTAATCTCTGCCGTAAATTTATTATATAGGGATTAAAGTTTGATAATCAAAATACCAGCAATAACTGCAGCAACCATAAAGAGAATAATCCATGTGCTGCTACCGCTACTGAATACAGGAGTACCGCTTAACACAAGACCTGTGTTCTGTGCAGGTGCTCTGTTAATGTTTGAAGAACCACTGTTACCAATGTTGTTATTACCATCTGAGTCTGTGCTTGGAGCATCTGTTGTAGGCTCATCGCCAAGACCACCTTCGTCGCCACCTTCTGGAACAGGTGTTTCTTCTCCGCCAGCGCTACCGCCGCCACCAAGAAGACCGCCAAGAAGGTCACCGAGTGAACCAAGAAGGCCAGTAATCATACTGATATCAAAACCGCCAAGAAGGTCGCCAATGCTACCTAAATCAAAACCGCCAAGAAGGTTGCCAATTGAACCAATGTCAAGGTTACCAAGGTCGTCAAGGTTAAGACCCATATCTTCAAGACCTTTAAGAATCTGGTTAAGAGCTTCTTCAAGACCCTCTAAGTCAATGTTAGGAAGACTTGGAAGCGGAATTCCGCCAAGAATGTCATTTTCTGCTTTTTCTTCCCAAGTCATAAGCTCAGAGGTTAATGTATTATAATACATAAACTGAG
Source organism: Clostridia bacterium (assembly GCA_017631955.1). Lineage (GTDB taxonomy): Bacteria > Bacillota > Clostridia > Oscillospirales > Acutalibacteraceae > Fimenecus. Next base: position 29,387 of record JAGBSJ010000029.1, on the reverse strand, counting down.
GGTACTCAGGATTTGAATTGATTGTCTGCTTTTCAGTTGCAGTAAGAAGCCATACATAGAAGTCCGCAACACCATCTTCAAGGCCGTAAGAAACGTGACCTAAGTTCTTAATGAACCATGTGTTGTTAGGAGCCTGACAAGTTGAAGCATCAATTACTTTATCAGGAGAGATATAGTTCTTATCTTTAAAGTTCTGCTGAACGTAGTTTTCACCAAGTGTGTAACCCATATCAGCCGCTACTGCAAAACCACTTGTGTTGTAAACTTCAATAACGCCATCACTATTCCAGTTTGCAGATGGTGTAACAGGAGCAATATATCTGTTATAGTTTGTAACGTTAGCATAGAAATTGATTGGTGCAGTTACTTGGTAACCTAAAACGCTATATCCGTTAACCAATTTGTCAACCATTGCATCTGTATTTTTAGATGCATTACCAACTTTGTTAATAATCTTCAAAAGATTTGAGCCAACACCGTCACGAGATTCAGATGCAAATAAATTATTTGCATTTTTATCAACACCGAACATAAAATCTTTAGCATCATCAAAACTGTAACCTGGAACAAGCAACCAGAATGATGCCATGTAACCGAATACAGGACGGAAAATTCTGCTATAAATCATTGCCTTTACTGCTTCGTTCTTCATTAACTCATTAATGGTTGGAATAAGCTGTTCAAGCACAGGAATATATGGCACTAATTCTGCGTATTCAACGTTACCTAAAACTTCTTGACCAATAAGGTATGTAAGCGCTTTAGCGTCAATTTCCACATTACCTGTGAAAAGCTGACCAAGCATTTCAAGACCATTAAAGGCAGAGTTTGCCATTACAAGATTGTAAATGTCACTCTGACCATATGTATCAAGATAAAGATTTACAACTGCACCGCCCATGCTTTCAGCGTTAATTGAAACCTTTTTATGACCTGACTGGTCTTTAACTGAATCAATAAAAGCTTTAAGGTCTTTAACGATTTGAACAGGGTCACCTGTCCAGTCGTATGTGAAGAAATAAACGTGGTCATCACCAAGTTCATCATAAAGAGCTTTTGAAAGCTTACCTTCTTCAGTTAAATCAGCGTTAAAGTCCATATAATCTTCAACAGGTGCATTGTTGCATTCTACTTTAACAACAGAAGTTCTTTCACCATTTGCATTATACATTACTGGTGCGAAAATTGTTTTAACTGCAGTTTCTACAGAACCAACAAATAATTCAACATTTGTTGTGTCAGTAACAAACTGACCAAGCTGTGGAAGCACAGGTAAAATTGCATTCAAAATATTCTCTGTTGAGAAAATTTCGTTACCGTTTTCGTCATAAAGTGTTTCGCCAATTCCGCGCACCTGAATTACAGGAGCATGACCACAATTACAAGTTGTACCAGCTGCAAATGCAGGTAAAACCATGATTGAAGTCAACGCGATTGCGAGGATTAAGCTTAACGCGATTTTGATTTTTTTCATATAATCCCTCCGTTACTAAATATAACTAGGACTATTCTATCATATCTTTTTACTTTTTACAACATTTTTTTATTAAAAAATGCTTTCAATTATTTTCGAAGAAATTTGCGGTGAATATTGCCAACTATCTATATGATTTCCGTCGTAATAATACTTCACAGGAAGTTGCTCATTGCGGTCGGGAAAGCTATCAACAATTGAAAGTTTTATTTTCATTTTTTCAGGATTTATACTCTTTATGTAAACGCTTGCTGAGTCCCCTTCACGCACATCATCTGTGTATTCTGCAAGTCCTGCAAGATTAGGTGACAATTCTATGAAAACCCCATATTTTTCAATAGTTCTCACGATTCCACCAACAGTCTGCCCTGCCTTGAAATTCTGTACATTTTCTTCCCAAGTGCCAAGTAATTCTTTATGAGAAAGAGTAACTCTGCCTAAACTATCAACACTCTTTACAACCGCCTTGATTATAGTGTTCACAGAAAATCGTACATTGGGGTGAGGAATACGCGAAACCGATATGCTATCAATAGGTAAAAGTGCAGAAATTCCGCAACCAATATCACAAAAAGAACCAAAACTTTCGTTATGGGTAATACGTGCTTCAACAATATCTCCCGCCCGAAGATTTTTAATATAATTTTCCATACATTCTTCCTGCACAACGCGACGACTGAGTATTGCTGTGCGCATACCTTGCTCGTCGTCCATAAAATCGATAATCTTAAAGCAAACCGGCTTATTTACGCGAGAAATAATTGCAATATCGCGTACGCTTCCGTCCGAAATTCCTATTGCACATTCTTCGCGGGGAATTATACCATCCATTACACCTAAATCAACATGCAGATTATGCTCGTGGTCACAGAGTGTGGCTTTTGCTTCAAGTATTTTCTCAGTAAAAAAACATTCACGCAGACCGTTTATAGATTCCATATACTTTTTGTTGCTTTTGTTCTCAGAAATTGTCCCTTCAGGGTAGTACTTTTTCATATTTATCACCTTTATTTTCAAATTAATACATTGATATGATAAAAAATATGAAAAGAGAATTAAATTAAGGTATTTTATTTTCGTAACATTTATGGTATTATATAATGTAATATGTTTTGAGGTAATTTTTATGGACGTAAGAGTTAATGATATTCTTGAAATGAAAAAACCACATCCTTGTGGTGAAAAACAGTTTTTAGTACTTCGTGCAGGCATGGATTTTCGTATTCGTTGCATTAATTGTCAGCGTGAAGTTATGGTGCCACGTGCAAAAATTGAAAAGAACATTAAAAAGATAATTCGAGAGGAAACATATAATGTTTGATAAGTTATTAGGAATTGAAACAAGATTTGAAAATGTAAATGAGCAGTTGTGTGACCCCGCTACTGTCGGCGACCAACAGCTCTATACCAAATTAATGAAAGAGTTAAAACAACTTACTCCTGTTGTTGAAAAGTTCCGTGAATACAAGGGTTATAAAGATACTTTTGAAGAGTCCAAAATGCTTTTAGACGAAGGCGGAATGGACAAAGATTTCAAAGAAATGGTGCAGGAAGAATTTGAAACTGCAAAAGAACAACTTGAAGTTACTTGGGAAGAACTTAAAATACTGCTTCTCCCCCGCGACCCTAACGATGACCGAAATGTTATTATTGAAATCCGTGGCGGTGCAGGCGGCGAAGAAGCAGCCCTTTTTGCAAATTCTCTTTTCAGAATGTACACAATGTATGCTGAGGCACGCGGTTGGAAAATGGAAATTCTCAGCGAAAACCCAACAGAACTTGGTGGTTATAAAGAAGTTATTTTCTCAGTTGATGGTGACGGTGCATATTCACGCTTTAAGTTTGAAAGCGGCGTTCACAGAGTTCAGCGTGTTCCTGAAACTGAAAGTCAGGGCAGAATTCAGACATCAACTGTTACTGTTGCAGTTCTTCCTGAAGCTGAAGATGTTGACTTTGAATTAAACCCTGCAGAATTACAAATTGACGTTTTCCGTTCAAGTGGTGCAGGTGGACAGAAAGTTAATAAGACATCATCTGCAATCCGTGTTACTCACTTACCAACTGGCATGGTAGTTGAGTGTCAAGACGAAAGAAGCCAACACAAAAACAAAGATAAAGCACTTAAAGTTCTTCGTTCACGTCTTCTTGAAATTGAACAAGCAAAACACGACGCTGAAATTGCAGGTCAGAGAAAGAGTCAGGTTGGTACTGGTGACCGCAGTGAGCGAATTAGAACATACAACTTCCCACAGGGACGAGTAAGTGACCACAGAATCGGTCTTACTCTTTATAAAATTGAGCAGATTATGAATGGTGACATTGATGAAATCATTGACGCACTCATTACTGCAGATACTGCAGAAAAACTTAAAGCAAACGAGTAAAAAGATATGAAAACAGTAGTAATTGATATTACAACTGAATATGAAAGAGCATTAGAAGACGCAAAAAGGCTCATAAATGACGGTCAGGTTGTGGGAATTCCAACGGAAACTGTTTATGGTCTTGCTGCCAACGCCCTCAATGAAGATGCAGTTAAAAAAATCTTCATGGCAAAGGGCAGACCAAGTGACAACCCACTTATTGTTCATATTGCAAAATTCGATGATTTAGAGCCATTAGTAGCCGAAATCCCTGAAAAAGTCAAGATTATGGCTGATAAATTCTGGCCTGCACCTCTTACAATGATTATGAAAAAGAGTGACAAGGTTTCAAATGTTGTTTCAGGAAATCTCGACACAGTTGCAGTAAGAATGCCAAAAAGTGACCACGCAAGAGCTATAATTGAAGCCTGTGGTTGCCCGCTTGCAGCACCATCGGCAAATCTTTCGGGTAGTCCTAGCCCTACAAATGCGAAATACGTTTTTGACGATATGAATGGTCGTATTCCACTTATTATTGATGGTGGAAACTGCGAAATCGGTGTTGAATCAACTGTTATTTCCTTTGCAGAAGAGCCACCAAGACTTCTTCGTCCCGGTGGTGTAACTCTTGAAGAAATGACGGAGTTAATCGGTGAAATCATTGTTGATGATGCTGTGCTTAACAAATTGGAAGAAGGTGCAGTTGCATCCTCCCCAGGCATGAAATACAAGCATTACGCACCAAGTGCCGACATAACAATGATAAAAAGTGATTTTGATACTTTTAAAAATCTTTGCGAAAGTGAAAATGATATTACTGCATTATGCTTTGACGGCGAAAATGAGAAACTTTCTTGTAATTCTGTTACATACGGAAATGAAAATGACGGTTTCAGCCAAAGTGCTCGTCTTTTTGATGCTTTGCGCGAATTAGACGAAATGGGCGCACAAAAGGTTTACGCCCGTTGCCCCGAAACAAAAGGAATGGGACTTGCCGTGTATAACAGATTGATAAGAGCGGCTGGATTCAAAATCAAGGTGATATAATGAAAATTATTGGTCTTACGGGGCTTACGGGTGCGGGTAAAAGCACTGTTGCACAAAAGTTGATGGCATATGGGTGCTATCATATTGATGCAGATAAAGTAGCACGTAACGTTATAAACAACAACGAAAATGTCAAAAATAAACTGAAAGAGCGTTTCGGCAGTGATGTTATAAATGCTGATGGTACTACAAATCGTCCGCTACTTGCTACTCGCGCTTTTGCAGATGAACAAAGCACACTCGACTTAAACGCTATTACCCACCCTGCAGTTATTGAAGAAATAAAATCTATCATTAAAGATATGGAAGAAGTGGGGTATCGTGGTGTAATTATCGATGCAATTGCACTTTTCGAAAGCGGATTAAACACCCTTTGCGATTTTAATGTTGCAGTTATTGCACCAAAGGAAATCCGTCTTGAACGTATTATTAAACGCGACAACATTACAGAGGAAAAAGCCCTTGAGCGTATAAATGCACAGAAAGACGAGAGTTTTTTCACATCCCATGCAGATTTCGTATTATGGAATTACCCACCATACGACTTAAATGTAGAAATAAAGCCAATCATATTACGAATTGGATTATAAATTGACCTTTTGAAAGGAGAAAATATTATGGATTTAAATGAAATGAAAAAAGAACTTTTTTATGAGCCAAAACATGCTATGGAAACAATTGACGACGTAGTTGTAAAAGCTGCTGACGAATTTTGTGAGGGCTATAAAAAGTATCTTGACGAAGCAAAAATTGAGCGTGAATCTGTTGAGTTTTTCGTAAAAGAGGCAGAAAAACTCGGCTACACAGAATTTGACAACACTAAAAAATACAACGCAGGCGACAAAGTTTACTATAACAACAGAAATAAGGCAATTATTCTTTGTGTAATGGGTAAAAAAGATATTAGCGAAGGCGTTAAAATCTCTGCTGCTCATATTGACTCACCTCGCCTTGACCTTAAACCAAATCCTCTTTATGAAGATTCTTCACTTGCATATTTCAAGACCCACTACTACGGCGGAATTAAGAAATATCAATGGACTGCAATCCCGCTTGCACTTCACGGTGTAGTTGTGAAAGCAAATGGTGAAAGCGTAAAAGTTACAATCGGCGAAGACGAAAACGACCCTCAATTCTGTGTTACTGACCTTCTTCCACACCTTGCTCAGAATCAGATGAAGCAGACAATGAGTGAAGGTATTCAGGGTGAACAGCTCAATATTCTTATAGGTAGCCGTCCATTCTCAAAAGACGAAGGTAGTGACAAAGTTAAACTTAATATCATTAAAATTCTTAATGAGAAATATGGCATTACCGAAGGTGATTTCTTAAGTGCAGAACTTGAACTTGTCCCTGCATTCAAGGCACGCGATATTGGTTTTGACAGAAGTTTAATCGGCGCTTACGGCCACGACGACAAGGTTTGTGCATACCCTGCTGCTCAGGCAATTTTCAATGTAGAAAATCCTGAATATACTTGTCTTACTGTTCTTACAGATAAAGAAGAAATCGGCTCTGACGGTAACACAGGTCTTAACTCATCATATATGAAATATTTTATTTCTGACCTTGCAAAAATGGGCGGTGCAGAGCCATGGAGAGTTATGTCAAAATCAGAATGTCTTTCTGCTGACGTTAATGCTGCATTTGACCCAACATTCCCAGAAGTTAGTGAAAGAAAGAACTGTTCATTCATTAACAACGGCGTTGTTATTACAAAATACACCGGCTCACGCGGTAAGAGTGGTACTTCAGATGCATCTGCAGAATATATGGGTAAAATCCGCAGAATGCTTAATGCAAACAATGTTGTATGGCAAATTGGTGAGCTTGGTAAAGTTGATGCAGGTGGCGGCGGCACAGTTGCTATGTATGTTGCTAACCTTGACATTGATACAATCGACCTTGGTGTGCCTGTACTTTCAATGCACGCACCAATGGAAGTTGTTTCAAAACTTGACGTTTATATGGCATACCGCGCATTCAAGTCATTCTTTGAGCAAGAATAAAAAAGTGTAAAACGGAAAACTGAAAATGGAAAACTAACGGCGGGATTTTTTCTCGCCGTTTTTTCTTATTGTTTTCCACTTTCCATTTTCAACTTTACACTTATAGAAGTATCGGTTGTGGTTGAATGTTAGTTGCTAAAACTTCGCGGACTGTATCAGTAATATAATCAAAATCCGCCACAATTGAATTCGGTTTATTTATATAATCGTCTTGTCGCATTGGCACAAAGTAAATATTTTTACTATTCATTAAAGTACCAATATTTCGGGCACTGGTGCCAAGAGCATCATTCGTTGAAACTGCAATAATTACGGGGCGCCCATTTCTTAAATGTGCTTTTGTGGCGAGCGTTACCGAAGTATCGCTTATACCATTTGCCAGTTTGCCAAGAGTGTTACCTGTGCAAGGTGCAATTACAAGAGCATCAAGCAACTGTTTAGGGCCTATTGGCTCGGCGCCGCTTATTGTATATATAATTTTTTCGTTACAAATCTGCTCAATTTCTTCATTGAACTCCCGCGATTTGCCGAATCGTGTATCTGTTGTATATGCGGTATGGGACATTATAGGAATAACCCTATAACCATCATTTACTAGTTTTTTCATTTGTGGGATTACTTTCTTAAAGGTGCAAAATGAACCGCACAAGGCGAATCCCACAGTTTCTTTTTGCATTTTTACTCCTCCTTTTGCAAGTATTCTTGAATTTTCTTGCCTATGATTTCACCTGCGGTTTTCGGGGTGTATTTTCCGGGCAGACCAAATGCTTTTATTACATCTACACCGTTTTTTCGCATAATTTCAAAATCCATTCCGTAAGGGGCTGATGCAAGTTCAATAACCTTGCACTTTTCATTTATGTTCTTGGCTATATCTTCTGTAATAATCCCGTATGGAACGGTATTTATAATAATATCAAATCTGTTGGCAAGAGAAGAAAGTGATGTTATTGGGTATGCTTTGCTACCCTTGATATTTGCATCTTCACGTTGCGAAGGGTTTCGTGCAAAAACAGTAACATTACAAGAAAGTGATGAAAGAAGATTTACAGTTTCTTTTGCTACTCTGCCATAACCAGTAACCGCATATTCACCCATAGGGAGTGCGAAATCAATGTGCTCAAGAATTATTTTAAGAGTACCGAATGCAGTAAGCACCGCATTTTTTTCAATAAATGATTCGTCGTAATAGTCCACAAAAGGAATATCGGTTTCGCGAAGGCGAGAAAGCAACTCCCCTTTGATTATTCCGCCAAACACAAGATTATCTTTACCTAAGAATGACAATAATCGGTCAACTGTAATCTCTTTTTTAGAAAATGGCATATTTATGGTTTTTCCGTTTCTCGTTGCGGGTAATGGCAGAATAATTACTGCATTTTCATCAATAGTACTTTTAAGTTTATCTGTATCGTCATCCCAATCAAAAAGACCATAAGATGAAACACTAAACCCCTCGTTTTCAAGATATTCTTTAAGATATTTCTGTCTTTTATCTCCACCAACAATTATAATATTTCTGTTTTTCATATACACTTCACCCTTCCCTTACAGTATTAGAATATGTTTTTTAAGAAAAATGGTGATTAGGTGTTTAATTTTTTCAGAAACTGTATTATAATGTATTGTGGTGATAAAAATGAGTGAAATTTCTAAAGTATTAAAATCTGTAAAAGTTATACATTTTATCGGTATTGGCGGTAGCGGTATGTGTCCACTTGCTGAAATTCTTCATAGCAAGGGCTATACTTTACAAGGGTCTGACAATAACGAAAGTTCAATTGTTGACCGTATTCGTAAAATGGGCATTAAAGTTATGATGGGACAGCGTGCCGAAAACATTGAAGGTGCAGAAATGGTTGTGTATTCTGCCGCTATTTCAAAAGAAAACCCTGAACTTAAAGCCGCAATCGATAGTGGTATTCCAACATTCCAACGTGCAGAATTGTTGGGTGAAGTTTCTCGTCAGTTTACAAATTGCATTGGTATTTGTGGCACTCATGGTAAAACAACGGTAACTTCACTTACAGTACAAACTATGATTGAGGCAGGTCTTGACCCATCTGCAGTAATCGGCGGTAAATTGCCACTTACTAACAGTTATGGTCGTGTAGGTAATACCGAAACTATTGTTATGGAATCTTGCGAATATCAAGATACTTTTCTTAAAATGAGCCCTGATGTTGCAGTTATTCTCAACATTGACGAAGACCACCTTGAGTATTTCAAAACAATGGAGAATCTTATTTTAAGTTTCACAAAGTTTGCAAATTCTGCTACAAAAGCAATCATTTATAATGGTGACGACGAAAATACCCTTAAAGCCATAAAAGACATTAAGGGTAAAGAAATGATTTCATTTGGTTTTGCTAATACTAACGATTACTACGCTGAAAATGTAGAAGAATACAAAGGTGCATTCACAAAATTTGATGTAATGTATAAAGGCGAAAAGCTTGGTAGCGTTGAACTTTCAATTCCAGGTATTCACAATGTACTTAACGCTCTTGCAGCTATTGCATCTGCAATTTATTCGGGTGCAAAGTTCGAAGATTGCATTAAGGGATTACAGGAATTTAAAGGTGCAGGTCGTCGTTTTGAAGACCTTGGCACATACAACGGAATTGATTTTGTTGACGACTATGCCCACCACCCTGCTGAACTTAAAGTTACACTTGAAGCAGCAATGAAAATGGGCTACAACACAGTTTGGGCAGTATTCCAACCATTCACATATTCTAGAACTGCTATGCATTTCGACGAGTTTGTTGATGTTCTTAAAATCCCTGACAGATGTGTTATGACAGAGATTATGGGTTCTCGTGAAGTTAACACATACGATATTTACACTTCACAGTTAGCAGAAAAAATTCCTGATTCAGTTTGGTTTAACACACAAGAAGAAGTTGCAGATTATGTTGTAAAAAATGCAAAAGCAGGCGACCTTGTGCTTACAATGGGTTGTGGAGACATTTACAAATCTGCATTTATGATGATTGAGAGATTAAAAAATGGTACAGTTTAATAATAGTTGGGACATTCTCTTAAAAGACGAATTCCAAAAGCCGTATTATCTCAATTTGAGAAAATTCTTGGTACAGGAATACAAAACACAGACCATATACCCTAATATGAACAATATCTTTAACGCCTTAAAATACACCGACTATAAAGATGTTAAAGTTGTGATTTTAGGGCAAGACCCTTATCACCAACCAAATCAGGCACACGGACTTTGTTTTTCTGTACTTAAAGGGGTTAATCCCCCACCGTCTTTACAGAATATGTATAAAGAAATTCACGCGGAGTACGGCTACCCAATCCCACAACACGGCGAACTTACATATTGGGCAGAACAAGGTGTTCTTATGATGAATACCGTTTTGACAGTACGAGAAAGCCAACCAAATTCTCACAAGGGAATTGGTTGGGAAATATTTACAGACAATGTAATTTCACTTCTTAATCTTCGCCCTGAACCAATGGTGTTTTTACTTTGGGGTGCAAATGCAAGGGCAAAGAAAAAACTTATTACAAATCCTAACCATTTAGTGCTTGAATCGGCACACCCAAGCCCGCTTTCTGCATATAACGGATTTTTCGGCAACGGTCATTTCAAAAAAGCAAACGAGTTCTTAAAATCTAAAAACATGGCAGAAATTGACTGGCAAATTAAGTAAATGCAGAATGCAGAGTTTAGAATGCAAAATTAACGGCGAGAAAAATGATTTTCTCGCCGTTTTATTTGTTTGCTCTTGATTTCATCTTAAATATTATGTTGCTTCTTATTCGTTCATAGCAATTATCAACTTCGGGATATGGTATGTTCGAACTGCCAATAAACTCTCTAAACATTCTATTCATTCTTTTTTTAGCCCGCACAGAAATTTCGGGTGGCGGTAATGATTCATAATAATCTATATCTTTTTCCATAAATAATCACCTTCCTATTTGACATTTTGTGAATGTCATTTTATTTTTAATTATAACATATAATTTTTATTTGACAAGCACAAAATGTCAATGAGGTGATTATATGTTTATAAATAAAACTGAAAAAGGAACAAACAATGTGTGTGGTAATGTTCTCATTGAATACCGTGAAAAGCATAAAATATCTCAACGTAAACTCGCAGATATGCTACAGCTATCTGGTTTAGATATTGATAAAAATGCAATTCAAAGAATCGAAGCTGGAAAACGTTTTGTTACAGATATAGAAATAAAACATTTGTCAAAAGTATTAGAATTAAGTTATGAAGAATTATTAGACAAATAATATGAAAAAATAAAAAGGCAGTCCTTTGGGACTGCCGTAATTTTTCACTTTGCGTTTTGCACTTTGCATTTATTCAATTACTTTTCCATCTTTAATATAAATTCTAGGTACGCGTGGGGTAATTAAGCAACAGAATTCATAATTAAAGCGTGATTCTGCATCTGAAACATCTTCAACAGTAATTGTTTCGTTGCCATCAGTACCAACAAGTGTTACTTCGTCGGCAATCTGCACATCAGGAAGATGCGAAACATCAACCATAAACTGGTCCATACACACTCTGCCAAGAATTTTACAACGAGTGCCACGAATGAGCACTTCGCCTTTATTTGACAAATATCTTGGGTATCCGTCGCCATAACCCGCAGGCACTGTAGCGATTTTCATATCTTTATCTGTAACATAAGTTGAGCCGTAACTTACCGCGAATCCCTTTTTTACAGATTTCACGAATGAAACGCTACTCTTAAACTCTAACGCAGGGTAAAGTTTATAATCTTTATTCATTTCGTCTGATGGGTAAAGTCCGTAAAGCATAATTCCGCAACGAACCATCTCCCCTGCATAACCTGTGAGTTCCATAGCAGAGGCACTGTTATACATATGACGAACAGGAAAATTATAGCCCTCTTTTATGATTTTATCTGTAAATGTAAGAAATTTATCTTTCTGTGCATTTGCAGATTTTTTATCTTTTGAGTCGGCGTTAGCAAAATGGGTGAAAGCACCATCAACTCTTATATTAGGGAGGTCGAAAACAGATTTAATCTGCATTTCGCCGTCAGTGTCGGGTTGAAAACCGATTCTACCCATACCTGTATCAATTTTAATATGAACTTTTGCCACTTTGCCTATTTCAGTTGCCTTTTTTGAAAGACCTTGGGCGGTAACAATATCAACAACTGTGCAAGTAACATCATTTTCAATTGCAGTAGCATAATCTTGACGGAAAATCTGACCTAAAATAAGAATAGGTGCATCTATTCCATTTTCACGAAGTTCAACGGCTTCGTCAATAGCGGCAACGCCTAACATACCCGCACCATATTCTACAAGTGCTTTTGCAACTTTTACCGCACCGTGACCGTAAGCGTTGGCTTTTACAATACCCATAATGGTCATATCTTCGCCAAACTTTTCGCGAACTGCCTGCATATTCTTTTGTATGTTATCAAGATTTACTTTTGTATAAACTCTTTTTGGTAACATTTAAGCACTCTTCTTCCATGTTGATGGTAAAAACAGAATAATCATTGGGAATATTTCAAGACGACCTATAAGCATAATCGCAGTAAAAATCACTTTTGAGAAATCTGAATAATCTGCAAAATGACTAATCATAGCGTTGCTTGAAAGCCCCGGACCTATATTATTGATACAACTGATTACTGATGTTAATGCACCAAGCAAATCAATATTATCAAATGAAATCAAGAATGTGGCAAATGCGATAAGTAACATATAAACTGTGAAATAAATGCTTGTTGTTGAGATAATTTCTTTATCAACTACTGCACCGTCAAGTTTAATGCACTTTACACTTCGCGGATTAATAGCACGGCGCATTTCACGGAATACAGATTTCACAAGAATCATAATTCTGCCTACTTTAAGACCGCCACCTGTTGAACCGGTACATGCACCACAGAACATAAGAAGTACAACTATAAACTGTGAAAGCGTTGGCCACGCAGAAAAATCTGCAGTACCAAAACCCGTGGTTGTAATCAAAGCGGCAACCTGGAATCCCGCTTGTCTTAAAGCATCACCGAATGAACTTACCAAAGGAAGAATATTTATTGCTATTAATCCAGTTGAAACAACAACAATTCCCACATAAGTCCAGAATTCTTCACTCTTGATTGCACGTTTGAACTGTCGCATTATCATAAGATAATAAAGGTTAAAGTTTACACCGAAAAGAAGCATAAACAATGAAACCACAATTTCAATTGACAAACTATTATATGCGGCAATACTTGCATTTTTTACTGAAAATCCGCCTGTACCCGCAGTTGAAAGAGCAGTTGTAACGCTATCAAACAACGGCATATCGCAACAGAGAAGTGCTACGATTTCAGCTACTGTAAGAACTCCGTAAATAATATATAGAATACGAGCGGTAACTGTTGCTTTTGAAACAAGTTTACCAACACTTGGTCCCGGTACTTCTGCTCTCATTATATGCATTGACTGCATATCTTTTTGTGGCAAAAATGCAAGCACGAATACGATAATTCCCATACCGCCGAGCCAATGGGTAAAGGCACGCCAGAAAAGTAAACTTTTTGAAACTGCCTCAATATCAACAAGTATAGTTGTACCTGTTGTTGTAAAGCCCGAAACAACCTCAAACATTGCATCAACAAGTGATGGAATCTCGCCTGAAAATACAAACGGTAATGCACCAAAGAATGAAAGCAAAACCCACGAAAGTGAAACTATTGCAAAGCCCTCGCGCGCATAAATGTTTCTTGTTTTCGGTTTTGGTAATGTAAGCAATGTGCCTACGCCCAAAAGTATAGCAATTACAATGCCGTAAACATATATAAGATTTTCTTTGAAATAGATTGATACCGCCATAGGTATAAGCAAAAGAAGTGCTTCTGCTTGTAAAAGTTTACCTACGGTTTTCAACACCATTTTATAATTCATTTGTTTTCGCCTTACTCAAAAATTTCGTTAATACTACTGATATGATTACGCTTTGTAACCACAACAAGATTGTCATCTTTTTCAATGCAATCGTTACCACCGGGGAATATAACTTTGTGATTTCTTATGATACAAGCAATAAGCGTATCCCTTTTAAGCTTAATGTCTTTAAGTGGAATACCGATTTCACGGAAATCAGAGTTAATATTGAATTCAAGTGCTTCAACCTGACCACCTACAAGTTTATAAAGTGTGCGGACACTTGATTCTTCCCCTGAATTTTCAAGGGCTCTTACATAAGCCACAATTCTGTTTGCGGCGATTGCTTTTGACGAGAAAGCACTGTCCATACCTATACTTTCAAGCACCTGATATGAAACCCTGTTTACTTTTGCAACTGTTTTGCCGATTCCAAGAGAATTTGCATACATTGCAGAAATAATATTCTCTTCATCAATAGTAGTAAGGGCAACAAAAGCGTCTTGCCCTTCAATACCTTGTTCCATAAGTATAGCTCTATCAGTACCATCACCATGAACTATATTTGCATCGGGCAACATTTCGCAAAGATGCTCACAACGTGCCGCATCCTGCTCAATGATTTTTACATTATAGCCACCTGTTTCACAAAGTTGGCGAGCAAGGTAATAACCCATTTTACCGCCACCGATAATCATAATATCTTTTGTGCGGTGCTTGTAAATTTTTAACTTTTTCATAAAGCTTACAAGTACACCACGAGGTGCTGTAATATGAATTCTGTCACCCGCTTTAAGTGTGAAATCACCGCGAGGAATAATAACTTCGTCTTTTCTCTGAACTGCACAGATAAGAATTTTAATACCAAATGCATTAAAAATCTCACTTAATTTCATATCACACAACGGATTTCCTGCTTCAAGTTTGATTTCGGCAAGGTCAACAAGTCCGCGATAAAACGTTTCAATATTTATAGCGTTAGGGAAACGAAGAACTTTCGCAATTTCGTTTGCCGCGTCATATTCGGGATTAACAACCATACTGAGTCCTAACTCATCTTTGAAAAACGGAGTTTGTTTCAAATAGTCAGGAGTACGCACTCGGGCAATTGTATGCTCCGCACCCGCCTTTTTTGCCATGAGGCAAGAAAGAATGTTAAGCTCGTCAGAAGATGTTGCCGCAATGAAAAGCTCAGCATCATCAACACCTGCTTCCAACTGCACCTCATAACTTGCACCGTTTCCGCAGATACCCATAACGTCGTATGAATTTACTAATTGTTCAAGAACTTTCTGATTTTTATCAATGACTACTATATCGTGACCCTCTTGGGACAAATGCTCGACAAGGGTTGCACCGACTTTACCGTCACCAACAATTATAATTTTCATAATATAATCACCTTAAAAATAATTATAACTAAAGATTATTTTAGCACAACACGATTGATTTTACAATGTTTTTGTGATAAATTATATTTAATGAAGAATGCAGAATTCAGAATGCAGAATTAAGGACTGATATTTATGTCTAAAAAAATCAAAATAACACTTTCAATAGTTATTTCATTCTTACTTATTATAACAATTCTGATTGGGGGATTTTTTATGGTTTTTCCTATGAAACCTGAAGTTGAAATCAAATCTGCACAAGAAAGAATCGAAAACAACGACAACATTCTTGTTGCAAGTTACAACACGGCTGCACCTTGGGGCAACCTTCTTAAAGGTACATACACCACACGAAGAATGCACTTATGGGCTAATCAGCTTAATAACACACTCCCCGACTCATTAGGAGTACAAGAAATCAATAGTTTCTGGGTTGCTGACCTTAAAGAATTATTACCGCAATACGATTACTATGGCGTTAAACGCGGTGGTGACAGAAACGAAGAACAATCTGAAATGAACGGCATTTTCTATCTTAAAGATAAGTATAATCTTATTGAAAGCCATACATTCTGGATTTCTGAAACTCCTGATAAAGAATCACGATTTGAAGGTGCAGGTTGCCACAGAGTATGCTCTTATGTTGTACTCCAGAATAAATCAAACGGATTTACATATATTCATTTGAATACTCATTTTGACAACACAAGCGTAGAAGCACAAAATCTTGGTGGTAGATTAGTTTCAGAATGCGCAGAAAATCTTACAAAGAAATATGAAAATGCACCTATTGTAATTACAGGCGATTTTAATCAGTATAACGACGGTGAATCAGTACAACTTCTTAAAAATAAAGGTTACACAAATGCAAGCGGTTGGGTTAAAACACCTACATTCCACGGTTGGGGCGAAGTTGAAGATATTGAGCCAATCGACTACATCTTCACAAAGGGCTTTACTGCAAGTGATTACAAAGTACATAATGATGTAAATGCACCATCTCACATTTCTGACCACTATATGATAAGTGCAACATTAAAAGCAGAATAATGCAAATTTGCATAATTTTGCACTTACTCCACAAACTACTAAAAACAATGAAAGGTTGATTTTTATGGTTTATGTTTGTGAAGTATGCGGTTGGATGTATGACGAAGATGCAGGATGTCCTGAAATGGACATAACACCGGGTACAAAATTTGATGATTTGCCCCCTGATTTTGAGTGCCCATTATGCCATGTGGGCAAAGAAATGTTTGCGCCTGAGAAATAATAAATTGGGTCGGTGTTTTACCGACCTTTTTATTTTGAATAATTTTGCACTTTGCACTTTGCATTTTGCATTTTATATGCTATACTTATATTTGTATATAATTCAATAACAAATAGGGGTGTTATTTTATGAACAAAGCTTGGTACAAAGAAATGGTTGTTTACCAGATTTGGCCTCGTAGCTTCAAAGACTCCAATGGCGACGGTATCGGCGACCTTGAGGGTATTTATGAGAAGTTGGACTATGTTAAATCAATAGGTATTGACGCTATCTGGTTTTCACCACTTTTCAAGTCACCTAACGCTGACTACGGTTATGATATTGCCGATTATATGGACATTAACCCTGAATACGGCGATATGGAAACCTTCAAAAAGGTTCTTAACGGTTGTCACGAGCGCGGTATGAAAGTGTTTATGGACCTTGTTGTTAACCACACATCTACTGAACACATGTGGTTTAAAGAAGCATGCAAGAGCGTTGACAATCCTTATCACGATTACTACATCTGGAGAAAAGGTAAGGGTAAAAACGGCAAAAGACCTCCTAACAACTGGCTTTCAACGTTTGAAGGTGGTGCTTGGGAATATGTGCCAGAAGTTGACGAGTATTACCTTCATGTATTCACAAAAGGTCAACCAGACTTAAATATGGATAACCCAAAAGTCCGTGAAGAAGTTAAGAATGTTATGAAATTCTGGCTTGATATGGGCGTTGACGGTTTCCGTGAAGACGTTATTACATACATTTCAAAACGCGAGGGACTTCCTAACGCTATTCCAATTCCAGTAGCTTGCGGTATGGAACATTACAACTGTGGTCCTCACCTTTATGAATATCTTAAAGAATTCCATGATGATGTTCTTTCAAAATACGACTGCTTTACAGTTGGGGAAGGTCCGCTTATCACTCCTGAAAAAGTTCTTCGATTCGTTACAGAGGGCGACCGTCAGGTGCTCAAAACAATGTTCAGTTTTGACCACCTTGAAGCAGACTGCTTTATGACTGACTGGATGAAAACTCCGTTTAATCTTAAAAAGATGAAGAAGTGCTACCAGAAATGGTATGATGCTATGAATGGCAAGGGTTGGCACACACTTTATCTTGAAAATCACGACCATCCACGAATTGTTGACCGTTACGGCTCACTTAAATACAGAGTTGAAAGTGCAAAGATGCTTGCAACTATGTGCTATTTGCAAAAGGGTACTCCGTTCATCTATCAAGGTCAGGAAATTGGTATGACAAACATTGAGCTCAAGTCAATTGACGAGTTCAAAGATATGATGACATTCAATAATCAAAAGACTTTTGCAAAAATCGGTATTAAGGGCGACAAATTCTTAAAGATGGCAAATGCCGGCTCACGTGAAAACTCAAGAACTCCTGTTCAATGGGACGACTCAGCATACGCTGGTTTCTCAACAGTTGAACCATGGTTCAATCTTAACGAGAATTACAAAGAAATCAACGTAGCCCAAGCTGAAGCAGACGAAAACTCAATTCTTAACTATTACCGTAAACTTCTTAAATTCAGAAAAGAACACGAAGTTGCAATTTACGGTGATTACAAAGAGCATTACAAGAATAGCGATAAACTTTATGTTTATGAGAGAAATCTTGATGGCGAAAAAATTCTTGTGGTTTGCTCATTCAGTGAAAAGAGCGTGAATTTCACCGCTCCTGACGGAATTGACTTATCAAAGGGTGAACTTGTTCTCTCTAACTACAAACTCACTCCACTTACAAACAACTCATTTGTAACTCGTCCTTATGAGTGCAGAGTTTACTATTTCAAATAAGAGGTAAATAAAATGAATAATAACGGAAAACTTTCAAAGCGTGTCTGGACAGGTATTCTCTTGTTTATGTTTATGGGTTTACTTGCCTGGAACGTTGAAAACATGTACTTTAACACATTCCTTAATGACTGTGTTTACAACGAAGGTATTTTAGGTGCATCGCTTACACTTACTGACGCAGTAAACATTATGGTTACACTTTCTGCAATTACAGCAGTTGTTACCACATTCATTATGGGTACTCTTAGTGAAAAGCTTAAAAATCGAAAAGCATTTATCTCTTTTGGTTATATTGCATGGGGTATTATTACTGCTCTTTTCGGTTTTATCACAAAAGATAATGTTGCGAAAATCTTTGGTCTTACTGAACCAGGCGAAATCATTACTGCAACTGCGTGGGTTGTTATTGTAATGGATATTATAATGACATTTATGGGTTCAACAAGTAATGACTCTGCATTCAATGCTTGGGTTACTGACGTTACAACTCCTGAATCTCGTCCAAAGGTTGAAACTGCATCAACATTTATGGGATTCCTTGCCATGGCCTTAATTATGGTTGTTGGCGGTATGGCTACAGCAGGAACAATATCATACAGCGTATTCTTTATTGGTATGGGTGCATTTGTTGCAATTGTCGGTGTTGCAGGTGTATTCCTTATTGATAATCCAAAGAAATTTGAGAATGCTGAAAAGAAAAACACAAGCTATTGGGCAGACCTTTTCTATGGCTTTAGACCAAGCGTTGTTAAGAAAAACAGCGGACTTTATTTAGTCCTTTCAGCATTTTGTATTTTCAATATTGCATTCCAGGTTTTCTTCCCTTACCTTATCATTTATCTTACTGATGTTATTCTTCCTGCAAATGCAGATATTAATCTTCTCTCAGCAGGAGTAATTGTTCCTGCAGTTATTTCAGTTGCAACAATTATTGCGGGTATCGTAATTCTTATGAAAGTTGCAGTAAATAACAAACCTGTTGCTTTCCTTACAAGTTCAATACTTCTTATTGCAGGACTTTTCATTCTCTCAACATCAACTCACATTATGACAATTGTTATTGGTATTGCACCTGTACTTATTGGCTATCTTGTACTTACAATTCAACTTGGTGCAAGTGTACGTGACTACACACCACAAGATAATGTTGGTTTATTCCAAGGTATTAGAATGGTATTCACAGTACTTATTCCAATGGTAGTAGGTCCTACTCTTGGTAATATTGCAACAAAGAATACATCAGGCGCTGAAGATGTGCTTCCTACAAAGGCAATCTTCCTTTATGCCGGTGTTGTAGCAATATTCCTTATTATTCCAATGATTGCACTTATCAAGAATATGAAGAAGGAAAAATTAAGTAAATAATCCCCTATTAACAACAAAAGCGCCTGAAAAACGGCGTTTTTGACATTTAGCGCAAATAAAAGAGGTGAACCTATGAGCAATAAAAAAGGACAACTTTCAAATAAAGTCTGGATAGCACTGATTATGTTTATGTTTATGGGCTCAATTGCTGCCGGCGTTGAGTCTATGTATATTGGTCTTTATTTGAATAACACAGCTTTCAAGAATGGTTCAATGGGTGCATCACTCACGTTAACTGATACCATCAATCTTATTGCTTCATTATCAGCTGTCGTATCGGGTATTGCTACCTTTGCTATGGGCACTCTCAGTGAGAAAATGAAAAACAGAAAACTTTTCATCTCAGTTGGATATATTATTTGGGGTATATTTATGTTGCTTTTCAGCTTTGTGAGGGGCGGAAATGTTGGGAGGTTTTTCGGGCTCACTGAAATGTCTGAAATAATTACTACTACAGCTATAATAATTATTGCTTTTTCACTTGTTTTGGCATTTTTACGTTCAACAACTGGTGACGCTGCATTTAGCTCTTGGGTTACAGATGTTTCAACTCCTGAAACATCTGCAAAAATTGAAACAGCATTTACAATTATGGGATTTGTTGCAACAGGCGTTATTACCTATTTTGTTTCAACTGCCGAATTAGGGAAAATTGAGTACAATGAAATATCTATTATTTTTGGTATATCTGCAATTGTTTTAGGTGTTCTTGGTTTTTCTCTTATTACTAATCCCCCAAAAGTAAAAAAATCAAAGAAAGAACGAAGATTGGAAAAAACAAAAGTAGAATCAAGCTATTGGGAAGACCTTTTTTATGGTTTTAAACCAAGCGTTATTAAGGAAAATAAAAACCTATATTTAATGCTTTCGTCAGGTTGTCTTTTCAACTGTGCATATCAGGTATTTTACCCATATCTTTTCATTTATTTGGTTTCTGTGGTTATCCCCGAAAACAAAGGAGTTAACCTTTTTTCAGGTAAAGCGTTATTCACAATAATAATTGCGCTCATTGTTACGGCTATTAGTGTTTTGCTTCTTATGAAATCTTATGCCAAAAGCAAGACCATACCATTCATTATAAGCGTTCTTTGTTTTACTTTAGGTCTTTTTATTCTTTCATCAACAAAGAATATTCTGGGTATTATAATTGGATTGGCTCCAGGGCTCATTGGATATATTATTATTATGATTCAGTTTGGTGCAACAGTCCGCGATAATGTTCCTAAAGATAAGGTCGGGCTTTTTCAGGGAATAAGACTGATTTTCTTGTTTTTTGTGCCAAGGATTATCGGTCCTACACTCGGTAATATTGCAGCAAAGAATTCAGATGTTACATATATGGAAAACGGTGCTGAAAAAGTTCTTCCTACTGAGGCGATGTTCCTTTATGCAGCAATCATTTCAGCACTTATCTTTATTCCAATGCTTGCATTCTTAAAGAAAGACAAAGAAAAAGCACTTAAAGAAAAGAACTAATCATTTATTAATAATAAAACCGCCTTACAGATTATTCTGTAGGGCGGTATTTTTTATTTATTAACTTTTACATCTGAAATATTCCGTAAGTAAGTGCTGACATTATAAAGCCAGCAATCAACACGCCGAGTGCAATAATTGGCAAAGATTTTTTCATTCGTATATCAAGAAGTGCTGCCATTAAAGCGCCTGTCCAACCACCTGTGCCGGGCAGTGGAATTGCAACGAATAAGAGTAATCCCCATGCTTCATATTTGAGCACTTTTTCTTTGTTCTTTTCTGTTTTTGCCTCAAGCTTTTCAACGATTTTTGAGAAAAATCTGAACTTGCGAAGAAAATCAAAAATCTTTCTAATAAAAAGAATGATAAACGGAATAGGCAACATATTACCTATATAGCAAATAAGAAATGCCTTGACAAATGGGATTTCCATAAGTCGTGCAGCAATCATACCGCCACGGCACTCAAGTATGGGACAAAGTGAAATCACAAAAGCCACTAATTCTTCAGGGATTTTATCTTGCAAGAGTGTCATAATTTCATTAACGATTGTTTCAACCATTCACAACACCCGCCTTTTCAAGATATTCTTGTGCTTTTGTAAGAAGATACTTATCATTTGGGAATTTAAGCATATTCATTGCCTTATCATATTTAAGCCACAAGTATTCTTCAATTTCTTCACGCTGAATAATTGTACTTGTATCTTTTGTAGTTGCCAAGAAAATAATAACTTTCTTCTCAATTCTGCCTTGAATTGAATACTCAGACTTATATCTGAAATCAGGCATAAATTCTGCTCTTATTCCTGTTTCTTCAAGGATTTCACGGTATGCGGTTTCATGTTCGTTTTCGCCACGCTCCATATGACCTTTTGGGAATCCCCAGTTAAGACTACGCTTATTTTTAATAAGCAAAAATCTGATTTCGTCATTAATAATGCGATAAACAATAGCGCCGCAAGAACACTCATAAAGACAACTTATATCGTAAGTACCTCTTTTTTCGGCGAACTCGATAGCATCCTCAATATCATGCACAATATAGCGTTTACTTTTCGGCGCAACAACAAGCATTATTCCGCCCATATTTTTTCTTTTAACAACGGCAATTACACGGCCTTCAAAAACTCTGACCCTGTGTGTAACGCCCATAATGTATGCACCCTTGACCGGTGAACGCGCATCAATTCCGCTTTCAACATTTCCGAAATTAAGTTCGTAAGCAATACCGCTTTCATTGTCAAAGGAGTGCATAGGTTTCGTAACACGAACCCTAACATATTTACCTAACATATGTATCTACTCCCGAAAAATTGAATCTGAATTTGCAGATTCGTCTAAAACTGTCTTTCATTATACATATTTTATACAGATGTTTCAAGAGTAAGTTAAAATTTTCTTGAAATACCACTCTTTTTTTCGAAAAAACCATTGTGATTTTATGTCTGTTGTTGTAAAATAAAATGGAGAATATATGGCAAAAAGGAGTGGGCATTTTGGCTGACAATCGTTTTAGACCAGATGAATTTGAAGACATTTTCAGTAACTCATCAAAAAATGACCAATATGAAGATATTTACAGTAATTCTGCAGATGACAAAGAGTTTGAAGATATCTCTTCTTTTTCAGGTTATGGTGATGCAGAAGAATATGATGAATCCCGCGATTATTCAGAAGAAGAATTTGTGGTTAAATATAACAGCGCTGTACAGAATCGTCGCCGCCAAGAAATTCAGTATAACGATATAAACGACGTTTATGGTGATATTTCATCAGAAAATGACAAAAAATGAAAAGAAAAGAAAAAGAAAAGACACCCTATAAGAAATACATTTCTTGTGCTTTTATGTCTTGTTATTGCAGGCGTTTCTTGTGTTGGTTTTTATGGTTATAACACTGCAAAAGACCTTTTGTCTTTATTTAATACGGACGAGCAGTTAGAACCGAATCTCTACATTTCAAGCGACGAGCTTTATTCAGATGATAACCAGATTAACATTTTACTTGTAGGTGTTGATGCCCGAGAAGGCGAAACAGATTCACGCTCTGACACTATGATGCTTGTTACTCTTGATAACAAAAACGGTCAGATTAAACTTACATCATTCTTACGCGACTCTTATGTTGAAATTGCAGGCAGAAACAGAAGTTCAAAACTTAACTCTGCATATTTCAGAGGCGGAATTCAAATGCTTGTTGATACACTTGAACTTAACTTCGGTGTTGAAATACCATACTATGCAATGGTTGACTTTGAAATTTTCACAACTATTGTTGATGAGCTTGGTGGCATTAATGTTGATGTCAGCGAAAAAGAAAGTTACTATACATACCATTCAGGTAAAGTAGGCGTGCCTGTAAGAATTGAGGCGGGCGAAGATGTTCTTCTTAACGGTCAACAAGCACTCTGGTACTCAAGAATCCGTTACCTCGACTCTGACTTTATGAGAACAAAACGTCAAAGAAAAGTTATTTCTGCTATTGTTGAAAAGGCACTTACAAAAGAAATTCCTGAACTTCTCGACCTTGCTAAAGCAGTTATTCCACTTGTTAAAACAAATCTTGATACTGATACAATTATGAAGTTAGGTCTTAATGCACTAAAAGACCAGGCATATACATACCCTATTGTTCAGCATCAGATTCCTGCAGACAAAACTTGGTCAAGCAAGACAATTACAGGGGTTGGCTCTTGTCTTGTAATGGATATGGACGAAAACCGCGAATTGTTCCGTTCATTCCTTACAGAGAAACAAGAAGTGCCTGAAGAAACAACTACAAAAGCACAGTAAAATTACCGTTGGGGGTATTTATTCATGAAAAAGGCAAAAATGTCGCTTGTATCTGAATTTACAGGTGCGAAAATTGACGAAAGAATATACGGCTCATTTATTGAGCATTTAGGCAGAGCGGTTTATGGTGGTATTTACGAACCAGACCACCCTACCGCAGACGAAGACGGATTCAGAAAAGACGTTATTGACAAGGTAAAGAAACTCAACGTTCCAATTGTCCGTTACCCCGGCGGAAACTTTGTTTCTGGCTATAATTGGGAAGATGGCGTTGGCCCTAAAGAACTCCGCCCTAAAAAATTGGAACTTGCTTGGGGCGTTACAGAGCCAAATCTTTTTGGTACAAATGAATTTGCAACATGGTGTAAAAAAGCAAATTCTCAGCCAATGATGGCGGTAAATCTTGGTCTTCGCGGTCCTGAAGAAGCAAGAAATCTTGTTGAATACTGCAACCACAAAGGTGGTAGTTATTGGAGCGACCTTCGTCGTTCACACGGATACGAAGACCCACATAACATTAAACTCTGGTGTTTGGGCAATGAGATGGACGGTGACTGGCAAATCGGTCACAAAACTGCTTATGAATACGGAAGATGTGCCGCTGAAGCTTCAAAGGTTATGAAATGGACTGACAATTCAATTGAAACTGTGCTTTGCGGTAGCGCATCTCGTGATATGCACACTTTCGGTGATTGGGAAGCGACTACACTCGATTTGGCTTATGATAAAGTAGACTATCTTTCACTCCATATCTATTTTGGCAATCACGAAAACGACACTCCATCATTCCTTGCAAAAAATATGAAAATGGACGAGTTTATTCGTTCAGTTATCTGCATTTGCGACTACATAAAAGCGAAAAAACGCTCAAAGCATACAGTTAACCTTTCATTTGACGAATGGAATGTATGGTACCATTCAAATGGTGCTCCTTTTGAAAAATGGAGTACAGCACCACACCAGCTTGAAGATATCTATAACTTTGAAGATGCACTTTTAGTTGCACTTATGCTCATGACTCTGTTAAAACACGCGGACCGAGTTAAAATTGGTTGTCTTGCTCAACTTGTTAATGTTATTGCTCCAATTATGACCGAAAATGGTGGCGCATGTTGGGAACAGACAATTTTCTATCCATTTATGCACCTTTCAAATTAAGGTCGCGGTTATACTCTTGAATCCCGCGTTATCTCCCCTATGCACGACACAAAAGAGTTTACAGATGTGCCTGATATTGAGTCAATCGCAACTATGAGTGAAGATAAAGAAACCCTTACAATTTTTGCAGTTAACAGAAATATGGAAGAAGACATTCTTTTTGATGTTTCGCTTCTTGATTTTGATGGTTTTGAAGTTATTGAACATATTGAAATGAGCGGTTACGGAATTAAAGAAGAAAACAGTGCAATTTCTACTCCTGTTAAACCATTCAAAGCAGAAAAACCACAGTTTGACGGTAAAAATCTTACTGTTAATCTTAAATCTCTCTCTTGGAATGTTATTAGACTTGCAAAAAAGAAATAAATGTAGTAAAATATTGTGTATTGATATAAAGAAAGAGTGATTTTATGGCTGCTAAATGTCCTGAATGCGGACACGACCTTAAATTATGGAATGTAAAAGCGGAATGCCCTAAATGCGGAGCAAATATTCCTAACCATAAATGGGAAGAACGACTTAATGATGATGCAGATTTTGCAGAAAACGCTTTTGCAAAAATGCACTATAAGATAAACAACTTCAAAAGTGCCGTTGCGGGGTCAAAACTTCGTATTGTACGTCTTGTTATGACTTTTGCTCCACTTATTGCCCTTGTACTTCCCCTTTTCAACTTCAAACTTACACTTCCTTTCCGCAGTGGTGAAGAATCAATTTCATTCCTCACATTTATTCTTAACTACCTTCTTAAAGTTGATATTGGTAGTGTACTTAAACTTATTGGTGGTGAAGTACTTGGCACCGCAACTCTTATGGTAGTAATCGCTTGTGTGCTTTTACTTCTTGCAGTTGTATTTGGTGTTCTTAACTTCTTTGTACTTCTTTTCTCAGGCATTAATTTAAAATACAAATTCAACATTATTCTTAATGTTCTCGCTACTGTTTGTTGGGCAATTGCATCTGTATTCTTTGTTCAGTTTGCAAATGCTTGTACTACACTTGATGGCGGAATCGTTACAGAATGTTCTCTTGGATTCGGCTTTATTGTTGGCACTGTTCTTTTCCTTGTGAATGTTACTCTTAACATTATTGTTGGTAATGACCTTAAAAAGCAGATGAACGAACAACCATCAATGGAAGAATTCATTGAAAACGAAATCGCAGAACTCCGCAACCCAAAAGCAGAATAAAATACATATAAAACTTTTCCCCCTCGTATATTTTACGGGGGGGATTTTTTATGTATATGTGGATTCTTACTAAACGAAAAATCGTAGGGATTTTATCTGTGGCATTTGCCCTTACAATCCTTTTAGGGTTGTTTCTTAATAAGAATGTGTCTGTGTCATCACAAAGCCGAAAATTACCCATTTATAGCGTTAATACTAATGAGAAAAAGATTGCAATTACTTTTGACGCCGCATGGACTAATCAAGACACACAAGACCTTATTGATATACTTAAAAAGCATAATGCAAAAGCTACATTCTTTATTGTGGGCGACTGGGCAGAAAAGTTCCCCGAAAGTGTAAAAGCATTTTACGACGCGGGGCATACTATTGCCAACCACTCTGACACCCACAAGGCATTTTCAAAAATCTCATATAATGAAATCAAAGAAGAAATTGTCAATTGCAATAAAAAACTTGAAGCAATCACAGGTGCACCCATAACACTTGTCCGTGCACCGTCGGGAGATTACACCGACCAGAGTTTAGATGTCTGCAAAGAACTTAATATGACTATGATTCAATGGAATTGTGACTCTCTTGATTACACGAAGATTTCTATTGATGAAATTGTAAATAGGGTTATAAAAGGAACGAGCAACGGCGCAATTCTTCTTTTTCATAATGGAGTAGACAACACTGCCCCTGCCCTTGACAGAATTCTTACGGAACTTAAAAGTCAGGGCTATTCCTTCGTTTCAGTTGAAGATTTAATATATAAAGAAGACTTTTACATAGACCATACAGGCAAACAGTACAAAAATTCGTAATTTTTTAATATTTTTTTGTAACTTTTTCTTGAATTTCTCGCGATTTTAGGTTACAATGAATAACATAAAAAATACACAAAAAATTCAAGGGGGATTCTTATGCCAACAACAAGCATTACAAAAATCAAGACAAATCAGAAGAATCTGTTTCTTCGTGTTGCAAGAGGTCATTTTGCAACAAACAGTTCCCATAGCAACTACTACATTGATGTTGCTGCACAAAAATCCCGTCTTTCAGAAGCAAAGGCAATTGCTCAGGAACTTTGCAAAAATCACAAATATAGTAACAGTATTATTGATACTATTCTTTGCCTTGACGGCATGGAAGTTGTAGGTACTTGCATTGCTGACGAACTTACCAAAAATGATTTCGTTAACATTAATGCTCATCAGACAATTTATGTTGTTACTCCTGAAATCATTAATGGCTCACAGATTATTTTCCGTGATAACATTGTGCCTATGATTAAAGACAAGCACGTGCTTGTTATTGCAGTTTCTGTGGCATCAGGTAACACTGCAAAATCTGCTATTGAAGCAATTAAATATTATGGTGGCGATGTTGTAGGCGTGGCTTCAATCTTTGCTACAAGTGAAAAATGTGCAGATTACGAAGTGAATTCAGTATTTAATCCTAACGACTTGCCTGACTATTTCAGTGTTCCATCTCATGAATGTCCACTTTGTAAAGAGGGCAAAAAATTAGACGCATTAATTAACTGCCACGGATTTTCAAAACTTTAATAAAGCAAAAACGGCGGGGCTAATACCCCGCCCTAATATTGAGGATGTTTGGTTATGAAAAGGTTTATTGCATTGTTAATGTGCTTTGTTTTGTTGATTTCTGCGGTTGGGTGTGGTCAGAAAGAGCCAACTAACGATAATACCACTACCACAACTGAAGAAGATATATGGAATGATAATTCAAATACTACTACAACACAATCTTCAACAGAAACAACTACGAAGAAAGAAACTACAACTAAAAAGCCGATTGATACAGGTATAAAGTCAATCAAAACAAAAGAGTATAAAACATCATCTGCCACACAGACAGTATATTACCCTGACAACATAGATGTAGTTTCTAAACCATACCCTGTAATTGCTTGGGCTAACGGCACAATGGTTACTTCGGGTTTTTACAACAAGTTACTTATTGAAATTGCAAAAGGTGGTTACATAGTTGTTGCTTGTGATGAGTCAATGTCCGCAGACGGCAAAGCGCAAATTGCATCTATTGACTTTATTTTAGAAAAGAATAATGACAAAAATGACATCTTCTATAACAAGATTGATACAAACAAAATCGGCGTTATCGGCCATTCACAAGGTGGTCGTTCATCAGTAAACTCAGCAAATTCAGACTCTCGAATTGACTGTGTAATTTCAATTGCTGGTAGTAACTTTGATTATGAGGTTGAGGGGCTTAAAACTCCAACACTCTTTTTTGCAGGTACAAATGATATGATTGTTAGCCCATCACAATGGATTGTACCGGCTTACAAGATTGCAGAAGGCCCTACTGTTTACGCTTCTCTTAACAAGGGTATTCATACAACTTGTAGCACTAACCCTGAAAAGTATTCTCCATATATTATTGATTGGCTTGATGGTTGGCTTAAAAATGATAGCAACGCTCTTAGCACATTCAAAGATGGTGGCAAGTTATCAAAAGACTCTGCTTGGGTAGATTTTAAGTGTAAGAATTTATAAAGCATAAAGAAAAAGGGGCTCGTTTGCGAGACTTCTCATAAGGAAGTCTCGCAATTTTATTCGTCGCATAACATTCGGCGAGTTATATTGCTTCGCAGTTATATTATGCCTTCGCATAATGATATATTGTCCTACGCACGGTTTTAGGGCGAATAAAATATCACTCTGTGCGTTAGCACAGAATAACACTTTTTTCTTTCTTTTTTGTTGTAAAAAGGGTTTGGGTATTATGCAAAAAGTTTTTGTACTCACAAATGCGATGCTGGTTCTTCTGAAACAGTTTGGTAAGTAAGAGTTTATACTCCGCAACGAATCGTTGCGGAAATGCCTTTGCTTGTTGGTAGATTGCAATGAGGATTTGTGGTATAATTCAATCACACTACAAAACGGAGGTGCACTTATGGCATTTGGCGAAATACTATCTAACTTAAGAAAAGTGAAAGGATTATCCCAAGAGCAACTGGCGGCAGAACTTGGCTTAACAAGACAAACAATCTCAAAATGGGAGCTTAATCAATCAACACCTGACCTCGATTATCTTGTGCGACTAAGCGATTTTGTTGGGGTGTCTCCAGACTTTTTGTGTCAAGGAGTTCAATTCATTAAT
>JAGBSJ010000028.1 GCA_017631955.1 Clostridia bacterium | reverse complement strand
TACTCTCTTTCTGACGAGATTTCACGTGACGCACCGGGTATTGCGGTTAGTGGTAAAATCGAGAATAACACGGGAATTGTGTCGTTGTCAGGAATTGCAAAGTTTTCAGCAACCGTGGTTTGCAGTCGATGTGCCGAAGGCTTCAAAAAAGATTTTCAGGTGGATATTGAACATTTACTTGCAAAAAAACTTGTCAACGGTGATAACGACGATTACATTGTTGTTGAGGATTCCATGCTTGACTTGTCTTCATTGGTTTGTGAGGACATAATCTTTTCATTACCATTAAGATTTTTGTGTGATGAAGAGTGTAAGGGACTTTGTTCCAAATGTGGTAAAAACCTTAATGACGGTCCGTGTGACTGCAAAAAGGATGTTGACCCACGAATGGCAGCTTTATTACAGTTGCTTGATGATTAATTAATTATTTATTTTATTATAATAAGGAGGTGCCCCACATGGCAGTACCTAAGAGAAGAGTTTCAAAAACAAGAAGAGATAAGAGACGTTCAAACGTATGGAAGATGACAGCTCCTGAACTTGTAAAGTGCCCAAATTGCGGTGGTTACAAGAGACCTCACAGAGTATGTGGTGAATGCGGTCAGTATAAGGGAAGACAAGTTGTTGCTCTTAAAGAAGAGGCATAATTCCTTTAGAATTATCTTTTGATTAAGGAAGGCGGAAAGAACGATTTCTCTCCGCCTTTTAGTCTTGCTTGAAAGTAGGTGATATTGTGTCAGTAAAAATCAGTGGTGTTAAAAAGAATTCAATCTGTGATATCAAAGGTATATCTGCGGGTGATGAGCTTCTTAAAATCAATGGTAAAGAGATTATGGATGTTCTTGACTTCGATTTTTATATGGCAGAACAAAATATCACAATGACTTTTAGGTGCAGTGACGGTAATTTCAAAGTAATCAGAACAAACAATACTGATTGCGGATTAGAGTTTGAAACTTATTTGATGGACAAGCAGCATCATTGTAAAAATAAGTGCATTTTCTGTTTTATTGACCAGTTACCAAAGGGCTTGCGACCAAGTTTGTATTTCAAGGATGATGATAGCAGATTATCATTCCTTTTCGGCAACTATATTACGCTTACGAATATTTCAGAGCACGAAATTGAGCGTATTATTGAAATGCATATAAGCCCTGTAAATATTTCTGTGCATACAATGAATCCTGAACTTCGCGTTCAGATGATGAAGAATAAAAATGCAGGTAAATGTCTTGAAATCATTAAAAGATTAGCTGATGCAGGTATTCAAATGAACACTCAACTTGTTCTTTGTCCAGGTATTAATGATGGCAATGAACTTCGCAGAAGTATTGAAGAATTGTCTGCACTTTACCCATCAGTACAAAGTATTGCAGCAGTGCCGGTAGGTCTTACAAAATTCCGTGACGGACTGGAAAAACTCGAACCTTATAACAAAGAAACAGCGGGGGAAGTAATCGATATTATCGAAGAGTACTCTGCACAATTTCGTAATGAATATGGCATAGGACTCTGTTATCCTGCCGACGAGTTTTTCATTAAGGCGGAACGTGATTTGCCAAATGAAGAGTATTATGACGATTACCCACAACTTGATAACGGTGTTGGTTTAGTTCGTTCATTTTATAACGATTTTCTTTATGAACTTGAAGATTGTAATGAAAATCCAACCAATAAAAAGGTAACATTGGCAACAGGTGTTGATTTTTACCCATATCTTGCAGAACTTTGCAAAAAAGCAGAAGAAAAATATGGTGTTGAAATTAATGTTCAGAAAATAATCAATAACTTTTTCGGTGAAACTATAACAGTTTCGGGGCTTGTAACAGGGCAAGATATTGCAAATCAACTGAAAAACACAGATTTAGGCGAATATTTACTGTTGCCAAGTTCAATGATTAGTGATTACACAAATCATACCGAAAATAAAAATAAATTCCTTGACGATATGACCGTTGAGGAGTTAGAAGAAACATTAAACACAAAAATTATACTGACTAACGGTAATGGTGGTCAGCTTTTAAGAGATATTCTGGGGGTGAAGTAATGGCAAAACCCGTAGTGGCGATTGTTGGTCGTCCCAATGTAGGTAAAAGTACACTTTTTAATAAACTTATCGGTAAGCGTCTTTCAATTGTTGACGATACACCGGGTGTTACCCGTGACCGTATTTACGGCGATTGCGAGTGGCTCGGTCACGAAATGCTTTTGATTGATACAGGCGGTATTGAGCCATATTCAGACGATATAATTCTTTCACAAATGCGTCGCCAGGCACAACTTGCCATTGATAGTGCAGATGTAATTGTGTTTGTAACTGATGTGCGCACAGGTGTTGTGGCTACTGACGAAGAAGTTGCAACAATGCTTATTAAGAGTAATAAACCAATTATTCTTTGTGTTAATAAGGCGGACTCATTAGGCGAGCCACCTGCAGAGTTTTATGAGTTCTATAATTTAGGACTTGGCGACCCAATTCAAGTTTCTGCAGCGCATGGCCACGGTACAGGCGACTTGCTTGACAAAGTCCTTGAATATCTCCCTGAAGAAACTGAAACAGAAGACGAAAACGATACTGTAAAGGTTGCGGTTATCGGTAAGCCAAACGCTGGTAAATCTTCACTTATCAACAAAATCGCAGGGGAAGAGCGCGTAATCGTTTCAAATATTGCGGGTACAACTCGTGATGCTACTGATACTTATATTGACAATAAATACGGCTCATTTATGTTTATTGATACTGCAGGTCTTCGTCGGAAAAGTAAGGTTGAAGACCAGATTGAAAAGTATTCTGTAATTCGTGCCAGAATGGCTGTTGAAAGAGCAGATGTGTGCGTTATTATGATTGATGCGGCAGAGGGCTTTACAGAACAGGATTCAAAAGTTGCAGGTATTGCTCACGAACTTGGCAAAGCTTGTATTATTGCCGTTAATAAATGGGATTTAGTTGAAAAAGACGGTCAGACAATGGATAAATACCGTAAAAAACTTATGAATGATTTCTCATTTATGAGTTATGCACCAATTATCTTTATTTCTGCTAAAACCGGTCAAAGAATTGACCGACTTTTCGAACTTATCAAATTCGTTGATGCACAAAATGCTATGCGCATTTCAACAGGTAAGCTTAACGATGTTCTTGCAAATGCAACTGCTCGTGTTCAACCACCGTCAGATAAAGGTAAACGACTTAAGATTTACTATATGACTCAGGCATCTACAAGACCACCAACATTCGTTTGCTTTGTGAACAATAAAGATTTGTTCCATTATAGTTATCAAAGATATATTGATAACCAAATTCGCGAAGTTTTCGGCCTTGAAGGCACACCAACAAGATTTGTTGTTCGTGAAAGAGATAAAAACAATAAAAAATAAGCGCAAAATGCAAAACGCAAAGCGCAAAATGTAGGGGCGATTCGCAATCGCCCTTTTTAATTGCTCACAATATTGTAGGGGACGATGTGGGCATCGCCCTACAAAAAACACCCATACACTTTTTACGGTGTATAGGTGTCTTTTAATTATTCTTCAATTTTTGAATAGAAAAAACATTCACCGTCAAGTGATATTTTATTTCTATGTCCTTCAAGGTTAGGTTCTAATCCATCTTCAATGTAATTTTCACAGTTGACGCACTTTTCTTTAACAATCTTTGTTAAACGCTCGTCATATTCTGCTTTCGACAAAAGTGTAATTTCTTTTTCATGAAAGAAATTGATATCTGAAACATTAAGATATTTTTCTAATGTTTCTTCTTCAATGAAATACGGCTCGCGACAGCTTTCATCAGAATATTGAGTTAATTTAATAAATAAATTATAGTTTTCGTTAAGAAATTTTGCGAATTGTTCGATATTTTGAATACCATCAGGAAATTGATAGTATTCATGGTCAATATAAATTGCTTTCATATTTTCTCCTTGTTTAAAATAATTTTTCATGTCTTTTTACAAGGTGAGTTTATTTAATTTATGATTTTTGCACCTTGCATTTAATATTTTCCAACCTAATAATCACTCCTAATTAATTTATTATAATAATTTTATCATAACTTAATTGTCAAATCAACAGTAATTAAAATTCAATTATTAACAAACTGAAAATTATGTGTAAAAAGGGACTATTTTAGTCCCTTTTTTCTTGCTATTTTTTGCGTAATATGTTACACTAAAACGAATAATATTAAGGTGGTGTAGTATGATTATTCTCGGAATTGACCCC
>JAGBSJ010000027.1 GCA_017631955.1 Clostridia bacterium | reverse complement strand
TTTCATTCTTCCTCCATTCTCAACAAACGAGGCAGGCGGAAATGCTGATAAACTTGCATCTCTTAAAGGCATTATGGGCTTTATCAGTCGTTCAGACGAAGAATATGTTCTTCTTTCAGATTGTAACACAGTTCTTAATCTTGATATTGATGCTCTTACAGATTACCACATAGCAAAAAATGCAGATATCACAATCGTTTATAAGAATGGTAAAAAGCCAAATCTTACAGATGTTGTTGTTCTTGATATGAACGCAGATAATAAGGCAGAAAAGATTTCAATTTCTCCTGTAACTGAAGATAATGTTAATTATTCACTTAATGTTATCTTTATGAAGAAGGCGCTTCTTGAACGCCTTATCAATAATGCAATCAGCTTGAATTACAAAGATTTTGAAGCAGATATTATTCAGGGTAATGTTGGTAAACTCAATATTTACGGCTACGAAGCAACTGGATACGCTGCAACAATCGAGTCAATGGAAAGTTATTTCAAAACAAATATGGAACTTCTCGATATGGCTAATTGTGATGACCTTTTCAATGCAGACAGACCAATTTATACAAAAGTACGCGACGATATGCCTGCAATTTATGGTCTTGGCTCAAATGTTAAGAATTCACTTGTTGCTGACGGTTGTATTATTGAAGGCACAGTTGAAAACTCAATCCTTTTCAGAGGTGTAAGAGTTGAAAAAGGTGCAGTCATTAAGAACTCAATCGTTATGCAGGACTGCTTTGTAGCACAGAATGCCTCTCTTAATTGCGTAGTTGCAGACAAGAGCGTTGTTATTACTCCAAATAAAACTCTTTCAGGCGCAGAAACATATCCGGTATACATTGGCAAGGAAATTGTGATATAAATGCAGTAATAATGAATTCAAAAGAATTCAATTCATGGAGCGTAGCGAGAAATCATGGCGCAAGCCAATTCATGCGAAGCAAATCATTAAACATAATGAATTGCAACTTCGTTGCATGAATTGATTTCATCATGAATTGCAATAAATTGCATGATTTGCACCAAAAGGTGCATTTGAAAGGAAAATTATATGAAAGTTTTATATGTTGCAAGTGAGGCACTTCCGTTCAAAGCAAGTGGCGGTTTAGGTGACGTTGCGGGTAGTTTGCCACAAGCTTTGCGCAAACGCCTTATCGGCGCACGCGTTGTAATGCCTTTATATGACACAATTGGTCAGGAACTTAAAGACACAATGAAATTTGTGACAAGCATTTCAGTTCCTGTTGCATGGAGAAGACAGTACTGTGGTGTTTTTGAAGCAAAAGCAGGCGGTGTAATTTACTATCTTCTCGATAATCAGTATTATTTCAAGCGTGATGGTCTTTATGGCTATTATGACGATGCAGAGCGTTTCGCATTCTTTGCTCGTGCAGTGCTTGAAATTATTCCTCATATTGATTTTAAGCCCGACATTATTCATTGTAACGACTGGCAGTCAGCACTCACACCTGTTTATTACAATACACTTTATGCAAATAGACCAGGTTTTGAAAATATCAAAACAGTTTTCACAATTCATAACATTCAGTATCAAGGCACTTATGGTATGGACCTTTTAGGTGATGTTGTGGGACTTCCTGAAAGTTGTGCATCTCTCGTTGAATATGACGGCGACTGTAACTTTATGAAAGGTGCTATTGAGTGTGCTGACAGAGTTACAACAGTTAGCCCATCTTACGCTAACGAAATTCTTGACCCTTGGTATTCACACGGTCTTGACATTATTCTTAATCAGCGTTCATGGAAATTGAGCGGTATCTTAAACGGTATTGACACAATTCTTTATAACCCTGAAACTGATAAAGATATTGAAGTTAATTATACTGCAGAAGATTTCGAAGAAAAGAAAGCAATCAACAAAGAAAAGCTTCAAGAATATTTTGGATTACCAGTACGCCCTGATGTACCAGTGATGGGTATGGTTACTCGTCTTGTTGGTCATAAAGGCCTTGACCTTGTTAAAGCTGTGCTTGACGAATTGCTCGCAACTGAAGACATTCAGTTTGTAGTACTCGGCTCTGGCGAATGGCAGTATGAAAGTTTCTTTAAGGAAATGGCAGATAAGTACCCTGATAAAATGGGCCTTAAAATCGGCTTTATTCCATCACTTTCAAAGAAAATCTATGCAGGTTGCGACTTGTTCTTGATGCCTTCTAAGAGTGAGCCATGCGGACTTTCACAGATGATTTCACTTCGTTACGGCACAGTGCCAATCGTTCGTGAAACAGGCGGTCTTCGTGATAGTATCAAGGACTCAGGTGACGGTGAAGGCAACGGATTTACATTCTCAACATATAACGCTCACGACATGCTTTATACAATCAAGAGAGCAATCAGCGGCTATGCTAATAAAGAGGGTTGGAACATTCTTGTTAAACGTGCTATGGAATGCGACAACAGTTGGGGCAAATCTGCAAATGAATATATTCGCCTTTATAAAGAAGTGCTTAAAAACTACAACAAACTAAAACGCCTCCCTCGTCAGAGGGAGGCGTTTTGCACTTATTTTGCTTTAATTTTAATAATCTGATTATACCCCATACCTCTCACAGTTACAGGAATACCAACATTTTTAAGGAATGCGCCACTCTTTTCGTATTTGTCTTTACCGATTTTGAGTTTATAGATTTTCTCATCATCTAGTCCCTCGAATTTAAGTGGGATTTGTTTTTGCATAAAGCGTGTAACTACTGATGAGAGGAATCCAACTGCTTCAGTTTTATCTTCACTTACATAAACATTGAAAAGGATTTCGTCGCGGTCAGGGTCAAGTACTCTGTAAAGGTCGCCGAATTGCACAAGGTGGCGGATTTCTTTATAAAGAGTAACATTTTTGCGAGCCGTTGCTAAATCGCCGATACTGTATTTTGTAAGATTTCCGCCAATACCCAATGCGCCTTGCATAGCAACATGAAATCTAAAATCAAGTGACATTGGTGGATTATACCAGTTAACATCAGTAACCCAAGCGCGCATAACTTTTGTTGGGCGAAGATATGTAAACCATTTCTGCATCATCATTCTGTCAACCGCACTTGTGTTGTCACTTGGCCAAACTTGGTCAAAGTGAGATAATGCACCGTAATCACTACGTCCACCACCTGATGAGCAACTTTCAATGCAAACATCAGGGTGTTTTTCTTTAAGGCGGTCAACAATGTTATAAACCGCTTGAGTGTGTCTGTACCACAATTCTTGTGGGCAGTGGAGATTCTCTGCACCTGTTTCAGAAAGTGGCCTGTTCATATCCCACTTAATGTATTTAATATTGTGTTCAGTAAGCATTGTGTCCATACGGTCAAAAATGTATTCCTGAACATCTTCTCGAGTCATATTAAGCACTAACTGATGACGAAGAGTATGTGCAGTTCTTGTGTCATAATGATAAGTCCAATCAGGATGCGCACGGAACAAATCAGAGTCAGGATTTACCATTTCCGGCTCAAACCAAAGGCCAAAATCCATACCTAATTTATTGACATTCTTAATAAGTTCATCAAGTCCTTTAGGGAACTTCTTTTTATTTACAAACCAGTCACCAAGGCCTGCGCGGTCGTGGTTTCTTGCTCCAAACCAACCATCATCCATAACAAAAAGTTCAACGCCCATAGCAGCGGCAAGTTTTGCAAGTTTTGTCTGGTCTTTACAGTTTACATCAAATTCTGTTGCTTCCCAAGAGTTATAAAGTACTGGCAAAATCTTATCGTTAAACTGTTTTGGCAATACATGGTTAATTGCAAAACGATTCATCTGACGGCTCATTTCGCCAAATCCAACTGTATAACCGCAGAAAACTTTTGGCAATTCGAACGTTTCTCCGCCTTTAAGTTCATACTTAAAATCGTGGTCGCTAATACCTAACGAAACGCGTGTTGTATAGAAAAGGTCGCGGGTGCAAAGCACCTTGAAATTACCACTATATGCAAGTGTTGCAAAATACACGTCGCCCTCGTTTTCAGTTGCATTCTGATGCGCAATAAAATAAGGTGATTGATTGTGTCCTGTTGTGCCACGCTTACTGTCGAATACTAATGCACCACCCTCGAGTGTTGATTCAGTTTCAACATATTCGCCACCCCAACTACCATTTGTATTTTTGAATGTGTAAGGGTAGATTGATGGAAGGGTAACTTCTGCAGAAAATGCTCTGTCAAGAATGATTGTGTCCTTTCCTGTATTCTTGATTTCTGCCCAACGAGTGATAATATCGTCATTATCTTGCACCTTGTATTTAAGCGCGATTTCTAATGCATAACTCTTATCTTTGAGTATTACTGTAAGAAGATTATCTTCTACACTTGCACCAACAAATTCAAGCTCAATTTCACGGCATTTGTCAGGGAATACAACTTTCAAATTGCTTTCGCGATACATTGTGCCACCGAATGTGGTGTATTCCTGTTTTGCCATATCAAGACGAGTGTGGTTTGAGTTTTCGTCCCAGATGTCAGTTGTATAGTAGTCGTTTATGTTGCACTTTTTACCCCAATGAATGTGGCGGTTATAACCGTAGTTGTCAACGCCAAGTACATAATGGGTGTTTTTTGTTTCAAGTACAAAAACATTGTTTTTAAGCATATGTATTGCCATAGTTTTACCCCCAAAGGTCAAATTTTCCTATGAGTTAAGTATAGCAATAAAAAAGACGAGAGTCAATCTCGTCTTTCTTTAAATTATAAAATTATACACAAAAGTCCATTACAACTTTCATTAATTACTCGCTCTAGTGTTTCCTGGAATTTCATTCTTGCATCTGTCGGCATATGGTAAAGTTTGTTACGAAGCCCTTCGTTAACAAGGTCGTTAAGTGATTTGCCGAAAATGTTTGATTCCCAGATTTTGTGGGGGTCTTCTTCAAATCCCTCAAGCAGATATTTCACCAATTCTTCAGATTGACTTTCACTACCAACAATAGGTGCGATTTCTGTTTTTATATCTGCTTTCATAAGGTGAATTGACGGTGCCGATGCACAAAGGCGTACTCCGTAGCGACCACCTTGTTTCACAATTTGTGGTTCTTCAAGTGAGAGTTGGTCGATTGTTGGCATTACAATTCCGTAACCCGTAGTCTGGACTTCGTCAAGTGCAGATTTAATACGCTCATACTCTTTTTTAATTGCAGACAACTCTTTCATACAAGAAAGTAAACCTTGTTCACTATCAATGGAGAGTCCTGTAGTTTCTTCAAGGATTTTATAGAACAAATCGTTGTTTATCTGGGCTGAAATCCAGGCGCTACCAACGCTTAAATCCATATTGCCAATATGTGCATCTGTAATGTATTCGCAGTTGCAAAGGGCATCAGTCATAACGCTTATATCTCGTACATAAGTTACATTTTCAACAGATGCCCACACATTTTTAATAACTTCTGCTTTAAGCCAATGGTCGTCGGGGAGGGACACAAGCCATAAAGGTAAATCAACACCGATTTCTTTAACAGGAAATTCAAAAAGAATTTGTGTAATAATCTCTTTGATTTCTTGTTCGCTGAGTTCTAGACAGTTGACCGCCATAACTGGTACAGAATATTTTATTGACAAGTCATCACAAAGTCGTTGTGCCGATTCGCCTTTCGGGTACATACAGTTAAGAAGTACTACGAATGGCTTGTTAAGTGCTTTTAACTCGTTGATTACTCGTTCTTCTGCTTCTTCGTATTCGTCGCGAGGAATATCACTAATGCTACCATCAGTTGTAACTACAAGACCGATTGTTGAATGCTCTGTAATTACTTTCTGTGTGCCGATTTCTGCTGCCATATTAAAGGGGATTTCATTTTCAAACCAAGGGGTACGCACCATTCGTGGTTGGTCGCCCTCAATATACCCTAAAGATGATGGTACAATGTAACCGACACAGTCAATCATTCTAACATTGAAACTTGCGTTGTCAGGTAGTGTGATTTTAACCGCATTTTCAGGTATGAATTTTGGCTCGGTAGTCATAATTGTACGTCCCGCTGAAGATTGAGGTAACTCGTCAGTTGCACGCTCTTTTACCGCATTATCTTCCATATTGGGAATAACAACTGAATCCATAAATCTTTTTATAAAGGTGGATTTGCCTGTTCTTACAGGGCCCACAACACCAATGTAAATGTCACCGCCCGTACGCACGGCAATATCGTTATAAATACTTGAATTACTCATATTAAACCCTCCTTTATACCTTTGGAATAAGCAATTTGCACTTTTTCTCGGTAGTATTGCCTGTTAAGTGATTTTCTCGCATAATTGCTTCAACCGTTGTGTTGTATTTTTCTGCAATATTCCAAAGGGACTCGTTGCACTCTGCAAAATATACAGTAAGAGATGCGGTTTTTATCGCTTTTATTTTGGATTTATCAATACCTATTTCAGTAATAACACTTTTCTCTTTTTCACTGAAAACAAATCCGCAAACGGCAATTTCAATACGAATATCAAGTTTGTTGTTGTCACTTAAAACATAACTTGACGCGGTGGCGGTGCAATGTGGCTTACAACTCATTACGCCGTTTTCTGATTGTAAAGGGCGTTTGTATTCAAATGGGATTTGTCTTTGTGCAAAACTAATTTCGCCTGCGTCATTTTCATAAATTATATCTGCAATTACTTCGCCACGGATTACAACTCCGTCAGGTACTACCGCGAAAGTTGATGAGGTGTCCTGACAAGCAAAACACAGAACTTTTGATACTCCCGATGTCCCAAGGTCTGCACTGCCACGACATAGAAATGTGTCGTCGATTTTTTCTTCTAGCGCAGGCATATATACAACATTCTTTTTCACTTGGGACTCGTATTTTGTTGAGTACGCGTCTTTTATGCAAGTGATTTGTCGCGTAGCATAGCAGAAAGCAGAAAAGCCCAGAGTTGCAGAAATGTCAAGAAGATTTTTGTCCCCCGCAGAGTCAAATCTGCCTCGTACTTCAAGGCAAGCAACAGATAAACGCGCATCTACACTGCAATTGTCGTGAATGTCAGGACATTCAATAATCTGATTTATACTTATTATGTTTTCAAGGGTTTGTACCTGACAAGTACTCTGCCCTGTAAAAGCGGTGCGGACTATCATATCTCCTTTTAAGAAAATCTTGTTTGAGATTACTTTAAGTTCGTCAATAGTGGCAATTGCGCTCTGTGAAATAATTGCACCAATCGGCTCGGCAAGTGGACCTGTTTCAACAGTTTCTGATACAGGAAAACTTTTGTGAACAACAGAAACAAGGTCGCAGATTTCTTCTGTGTCACATCTGGATGTAACACCAGCCCCCGATGCAGAGTTGATATATTCGCACTTTTTCTTGCCATCTGCCTTTGCAGAAACTGTAATTGCACCATGAACTTGAAGTTTTCGCTCGCCCGAAACTCTGTAATTCACATAGTCGGTTTTTGCAACAACATTTATGTCAGTAACTGTGTCGGTATTATTCAGTTCAATCTGTTTTGCGAAGTGAAGTGTCTGGTCAAAACAGCGGATTTTACCTTCGTTACAGATATAAAGCACCTTTACAAGACATTCGCATTCTGCGGTAATTCTGTCGCCGTTAATTTGATGTGATTGCACACCCGCAACGGCACTGCAACGAAGAATTCGCACAATGTCGGGCATATATTCGGGCAAAGTTATGTCGCAATCAAATGAATGCTCGGCGTTTGACTGGAATGTAATGGCATTTACAGAAATACAGTCCTTGTTAGAATTGAAATCCATATTATCTCTCCTTGTGTCTTTCTTTGCGTTTCAATCAAATGTATGAGACAATCAAAGAGAATATGACAAGCAATAGTTTTGTATATCGACAACACACAAATTTTATGATAAAATAAAAATATCAATTCAAACGAGGTACATTATGAAAATCGGTAATGTTGAAATAAAAGGAAAAGTTGTTTTAGCACCAATGGCGGGGGTGGCGGACCGTGCATTTCGTGAACTTTGTGTTAACTATGGTGCAAGTTATGTAGTCAGTGAAATGATAAGTTCAAAAGGTGTTTCAATGGGCGATAGAAAATCGAAAGATTTGGCTTTCATTTCAGAAAAAGAGCGTCCTGCGGCAATTCAGATTTTCGGCTCTGACCCTGTGATTATGGCGAAGAGTGTTGAACAGGTAATGCAATTCAACCCTGAAATTATTGATATAAATATGGGTTGCCCTGCACCAAAAATTGCAGGTAATGGTGGCGGCGCATCACTTTCTAAAAATCCTGAACTTGCCGAGAAAATCACTAAAGCAGTAGTTGAGGCATCTCCTGTGCCTGTAACTGTAAAAATCCGTATGGGGTGGGACGAAAATTCTATAAATGCGGTAGAAATGGCAAAAAGAGCCGAAAATGCAGGTGCGAGTGCCATAACAATTCACGGTCGCACAAGAAAACAGATGTATTCTCCACCTGTTGACAGAAA
Organism: Clostridia bacterium; assembly: GCA_017631955.1. GTDB lineage: Bacteria > Bacillota > Clostridia > Oscillospirales > Acutalibacteraceae > Fimenecus. The sequence goes on along the minus strand of JAGBSJ010000027.1, from coordinate 3,260 downwards.
TATTATTACAGAAGTGAAAAATAGTGTTTCAATCCCTGTAATCGGTAACGGAGATATAATTGACGAGCAATCTGCGGCGATTATGCTTGAAGAAACGAATTGCGACCTTATTATGATTGGCCGTGGTGCATTGGGTAGACCTTGGGTGTTCTCACAAATCAATGCATATTTAGAGCATGGTAGAGTAATCCCCGAACCACCTGTGGCGGAAAGAATGAGAGTAATGCTTAAACACATAGAAACCCTTTGTGAATACAAAGGGGACTATGTAGGAATGCGAGAAGCAAGAAAACACGCGGGGTGGTATACAAAAGGACTTCGCGGTGCGGCAAAATACCGTCAGGAATTAGGCACACTTGAAAATATGGACCAACTTCGTGAAATCGCATATAAAATTTGTATAGAAAATCAATAAAAAAAGACACCTGAAAAGGTGTCTTTCGTTTTGCACTTTGCGTTTTGCACTTTGCACTTAAAATTTCGTCGCGTCTTCTCTATATTCTCTTGGGGTTTTGCCTGTTTGTTTTTTGAACATTTTTGTAAAATAGTTAACATCAAAAATTCCACAATTTTGGGCTACGCCTTGAATCTGCAAATTTGTTGATGTAAGAAGAAATGCGGCGTAGTCCATTCTCTTTTTTGAAACATATTCCGTAAGTGTTATACCTGTTTCTTTTTTGAAAAGAGAAGAAAGATAACTTGCATTAACATTAAGTGCCTGTGCCAGTTTGTGCAAGCTCAAGTCTGCGGTGAGGTCAGAGTCGATAATTGTAATTACTTTTTGAATTATCATAGAATAATTCTTCATTGAGTGCTTTTTCACAAGATTACAGTATTTATAAATCATATCGTGCATCATATCAATACCTTCTTGCACAGATTTGATTTTCTCAACTTTTCTTGCAAAATCGGATGATACACCATCAATATAGAAAGGGTGTACGCCACCTTGCTCAACAGCTTTGCGGAAAAGTACATTTGCAACAATTACATAGTTTTTCATATTGCGGATAGGGTCAGGCACTCTCATTTCAAGCATAAGTTCAGATGAATTACTGATAATCTGTTCCGCCTTGTGTGTAATGCCCTGACTTACCGCTTTCATAAGTTCTCGCTCGCCTTCATAACGGCTTTCAATAAGTTGCATTGCAAGTAGCGGGTCGTCAATTTGTTGATTAAGTTTTTCAACCACCTCGGGGAATGATTTTTCAAAAGGAATAAGATTCAATGCTTTTGTCGTGAATTTTTCCATACTGCCCCAGAGTTCAACGCCTAATGCATTAAAAAGTGAGCGAATAATATCTTCGTCAGTATAAACAGGGACTGTTGTGTAATATTTTTCAATCTGATTACGAAGTGATTGGGGAATGTTATATCGTGTGGCAGAGTCGATTATGGTTTTCTGTGTGATTTCAAAATTGATATATGGTCCCGCAACAAAAGTTTTCTGGCCATCGGTTTCGGGTAGAGGAATAAAAATATAATTACAACTGAAACTGTCTGTTATTTTAAGAATGGTATTTTCTTTCAGCGTTTCGTGGTGTGCACAGAAAAGTTGGTCGTAATCGTCTGAAAGTCCTAACGAGTCACGAAGACCACGGTCCGCTAAACGATATGTGGTATCATTAGCAGAAATAATGCAATTGTTTATTCTGTAATTATCAAGAATTTTGCGAAAGAAATCCAAATTTTCGATATAACTCATAATTTAATCCCCATAAAAATTTTTCTTGTTATATTATCGTACAAATTTTGGTAAAAATCAATAAAAAACTAAAAATAATACACAAAAAAATGAAAAAAATACTCACGAAATATAATGCATATAAGTTAAAATGTTATCATAGCAAATGGAAGGGGCGAGTATGCCCGGATTTGACTAAAAAGGAAAATTATTAAGGGGGATTTCCACAATGGCAAAACAAGTTAAACTTGATGAAAACGGCTATCGCAAGTTTGGCATGCGCGACTCAGTGGCTTATATGATGGGCGACTTGGGTTGTAATATGTCTTTTGCACTTAAAGGTACAATGGCACTTTTCTGAACACAGGTTATGGGTCTTAGTGCATGGTACTCACTTCTTCTTATTGTAGTTCAGGTATGGGACGCAATTAACGACCCACTTATCGGCTCAATTATTGACGCTGACAAACACAAATACAAGAGAAACAAATTCTTACAGTACATATTAGTTGGCTCAATCGGTCTTATTGTTGGCGGTGCTTGCTGCTTTATTCCTGCAACAAAAGCTCCACTCGTTGCAAAAATTGCAATCTTCATCGGCGGTTATGTACTTTGGGACGCATTCTACACAGTAGCAAATGTTCCTTACGGTTCACTTTTATCACTTATTTCATCTGATGATGCTGACAGAGCTTCTCTTTCTGCTTGGCGTTCAATCGGTGGTATGCTTGGTAACATGGTACCAATGGTAGTATTCCCATTCATTATTTATAACGAAGACGAATCACTTAATGGAACTCGTGTATTTATAATGGCTTTCATTATGGGTATTGTTGGATTTATCTGCTTCCAGGTTATGATTAGAAATACTGAAATCCGTGTTGATACAGAAGTTCAGTGTAATGAAGACCAACCTAAATTTAATGTTTTCAAGGCAATGGGCAACTTTGTTAAGAACAGACCTGCAGTTGGTGCTACACTTGCTGCTATGGGTATGTTTATCGGTATGCAGGGTGCTACAACAGCCGTTACAGTTACATTCCAGATTTATTTCGATAACACAAAGATTTCAGGTCTTGTTTCAATGTTTGCAATGATTCCTATTGTGCTTTTCACACCTCTTGCTCGTAAGATGGTTAAAAAGTATGGTAAGAAAGAGCTTTCAGCAATTGGTTCAATTTGCTACATTGTTGGTGCAGCAATTCTCTTACTTGCACCACTCGGAATTATTCCTGTTACAGAAGAAAATACAAAACTTGACTTAATTATTTATATTGTTGGTCAGCTTATTTGTGCATTAGGTCTTGGTATTTACTCAACAGTTTCATGGGCTATGATGGGCGACGCTATCGACTACAACGAGTGGAAAACAGGTACTCGTGAAGAAGGTACAGTTTACTCACTTCACTCATTCTTCCGTAAACTCGCTCAGGGTGTAGGTCCTGCAGTTGCAGTTGCAATTATGGGTACTATGGGCTATGTAAACAACAGTGCTCCTGATGCAAGTGGTAACTTTACAGCTATCGATGTTAACTTACTTAGCTGGGAAGTAGCTTGTGATATTCGTATGCTTGTT